>NQJI01000093.1 GCA_002256705.1 Methylococcaceae bacterium NSM2-1 | reverse complement strand
CAGCCGACATTAAGACAGACACCGCCCAGCACTGGATAGCGTTCAATCAACACGACCTGTTTGCCTAAATCGGCCGCTCGAAATGCCGCACTGTAACCGCCAGGGCCGCCGCCCAGAACCAATACTTCCGCGTGTAAAACTGCATTATTCATCTCTAGTATTTCCAGTGTTAAAGTAACAAACGGCGAATATCACTTAAATTTTGCTTGAGGGTAGCCATAAAGCGGGCGCCTTCTGCGCCGTCAATCACGCGGTGGTCATAGGTCAAATCGAGCGGCAGCATCAGGCGCGGCACAAATTCCTTGCCATTCCAGACCGGTTGCATTTTTGCACGGGTAACACCCAGTATGGCGACTTCCGGCGCATTGACGATGGGTGTAAACGCCGTACCACCGATACCGCCAAGGCTGGAAATTGTCATACAGCCGCCTTGCATATCGGCGGGCAACAACTTGCCCAGGCGGGCTTTCTCGCTTTTCTCGGCTAATTCAACGGCCAGTTCATTGATACTTTTGTTGTTGACATTGCGCAGGACGGGCACTACCAGGCCATTGGGCGTATCAACGGCGATACCGATATTGAAATACTTTTTCAGAATTAAACTTTCGCCATCGGCAGATAAAGAGGCATTGAAGCTTGGAAACTGCTGCATAGCGGCAACCAGCGCTTTAATGATAAACATCAGCCCCGTGATTTTTAACTCGCCGTTCGTTTTTTCGGCATTCAGCGCATTGCGAAACGCCTCCATGTCGGTAATATCAGCCTCTTCATGGTAAGTCACCAGCGGCAAATTCAACCAGACACGAGTCAGGTTTTGCCCTGTAAGTCGTTTAATCTTGCTGAGTTTCTGAATTTCTGTCTCACCAAACGGAGAAAAATCGACTGCGGGTATGCTCGGAATGCCAGCTCCAATTGCTACGATGCCTTCAGTCATTACTTTTTTGACAAAGTTTTTGACATCGTCCTTTAAGATGCGTCCCTTTCGACCGCTACCCGTTTTTATTTTGGCTACGTCAACGCCCAGTTCACGCGCAAAAAGACGGACAGAGGGTGAGGCATGGGCTATTCGAGTCGTAGAGTCAGGGACTTGCAATGTCTCTATAGTCACCGGTTCAGGTGGCGGTGTTGCCGGCAGACTGACAGGCTCGGGTACTTTTTCTACTATAGGTGTGCTTACCGGAGCAGGTCTGCTCCAGTGCTACCACATCACCTGGTTGAATCAATACCTCAACAACATCAATATCAGCGACATTACCAACATCAGGAACTTTAATTTCAATTAAAACTGTCATGTGCGTTCTTCCGTTAAATGAGCCAAGGGGCTTTAGCATCCACAGCGATGCCGTATTTAGCGATGGCCACATCTACTTTAGCAGCATCAAATTGACCCAAGTCAGCCAAACTCTTCAGCGCCGCAACGGTTACATGGTAACGATCCACCTCAAAAAACCGCCGCAAATTTTCCCGGGTATCGGAACGTCCAAAACCATCGGTACCCAATACTGTATAAGGTGCAGCAATAAGACTACGAATCTGTTCAGCAAAGGCGCGGGTATAATCGGTCGCTGCAATAACTGGACCCACTGCATTACCCAGACAGCTGGCAACATGAGATTGTCTCGCCGGTTCGGTTGGATGCAGTCGATTCCAGCGTTCACAGGATTGACCATCGCGAGCCAATTCGGTGAAACTGGGGCAGCTCCATAAATCGGCTTCTACACCCCAATCATTGAGCAGCAATCCAGCTGCAAACTCGACCTCACGGAAAATGGTTCCAGATCCTAATAATTGTACCCTGGGGGATTTATTTTTAGCACCCTGCCGGAAGCTATACATACCTTTGAGGATATCCTGTTCCACCCCTTTTGGCATAGCCGGATGACTATAATTTTCGTTCATCACGGTGATGTAATAGAAAATGTCTTCCTGCTCGACATACATACGCCGCAAACCGTCTTGAATGATCACCGCCAGTTCGTAATTATAGGTTGGATCATAGGATACACAATTAGGCACCGTTGCCGCCATTACATGGCTATGCCCGTCTTCGTGCTGAAGCCCTTCACCATTCAGGGTGGTTCTTCCGGCTGTGCCGCCCATCAAAAAGCCACGGGTGCGTTGATCGGCAGCGGCCCAGATTAAATCGCCAACACGCTGAAAACCAAACATGGAATAATAAATAAAAAACGGGATCATCGGCACGTTATGCGTCGAATAGGCCGTACCTGCGGCAATCCAGTCACATAATCCACCGGCTTCATTGATGCCTTCCTGCAATACCTGGCCATGTTTATCTTCCTTGTAGAACATCAGTTGATCGGCATCTTGCGGCGTGTACAATTGCCCAACCTGCGACCAGATACCCAGTTGTCTGAACATGCCTTCCATGCCGAAAGTTCTCGATTCGTCAGGAACAATCGGAACAATGCGTTTGCCGATATTTTTATCTTTAACAAGAATGTTAAGCAAGCGCACAAACGCCATGGTAGTAGACGTTTCCCTGCCTTCAGGGCTGGCTTCCAGCAAGGTCTTAAAATCACTCAGTACCGGCACATCCAGCGCGTATGATTTTGTTCTTCTGGACGGTAAATGGCCGCCCAACTCAGCACGGCGCTGCTGCATGTACAGAAGTTCTTTTGAACCTTCTGCAAAGGTCAGATAAGGCAGGTTTTGCATTTCTTCATCGCTTACCGGTAACTCATACCGATCCCTAAAATGGCTCAGCGAGATTTCACTCATTTTTTTCTGCTGATGAGAAATATTCTGGGCTTCTCCAGATGACCCCATCCCATAACCTTTAATGGTTTTGGCCAAAATAACGGTAGGTTGTCCCTTATGATTTACAGCCGCATGAAACGCGGCATACGTTTTGGCAGGATCATGACCGCCCCTGTTCAGCGCCCAGATATCGTGATCAGACCAGTCGGCAACCATTGCCTTTAATTCCGGCGTATTAAAGAAATGTTCACGGACATAAGCACCATCCTTGGCTTTAAAGGTTTGATAATCTCCATCGACACACGCCATCATACGTGCTGCCAGCAAGCCGTCCTTGTCACGAGCCAACAAGGCGTCCCAGCGCTGCCCCCATACCAGTTTGATGACATTCCAGCCAGCGCCGCGAAATTCACTTTCCAGCTCTTGAATGATTTTGCCATTACCACGTACAGGGCCATCCAGACGTTGCAGGTTGCAGTTAACCACAAAAATGAGGTTATCCAGTTTTTCACGGCCAGCCAGACCGATAGCACCCAATGATTCGGGCTCATCTGTTTCACCATCACCCAGAAAACTCCAGACTTTACGTTCTGAGGTATCAGCCAAGCCCCTATCCTGCAGATAGCGCATGAAACGAGCCTGATAAATTGCCATAATCGGACCGAGTCCCATTGAAACTGTCGGGAACTGCCAGAAATCCTGCATCAGCCAAGGGTGTGGATAAGAGGACAATCCATTGCCATTGACTTCCTGGCGAAAGTTATCCATTTGTTCCTGCGTAAACCGCCCCAGCAAGAAAGCACGCGCATAATCACCTGGCGTCAGGTGGCCTTGGGTAAAAATCAAATCACCATCATGTTGATCTGAAGGTGCATGCCAAAAATGGTTATAGCCGACATCGTAAAGGGTCGCTGCTGAGGCAAAACTGGCAATATGTCCGCCGACATTGGTATGCTTATTTGCCCTTAATACCATCATCATGGCATTCCAGCGCACATAGGAACGGATCTTTTGTTCTATAGTCGCATCGCCAGGGAACTGGGCTTGCCGGGCAACGGGAATGGTATTTAGATAGGCTGTATTGGCGCTAAAAGGGATATCAAATCCTGAATGCCGGGTTACAGCAACCAGCTGTTCAATCAGAAAGTGCGCGCGTTCACTGCCATCCTGAGCTAATACCGATTGCAGCGCTTCAATCCACTCTTTGGTTTCTGTCGGATCAATGTCATTCTGTCCGGTAATCTCTGAAATCAAGCTGTTGTTCATGTGTGATCCTGTTGGGACGGGTTGTGCATGGCTTAAAAAACTATTTTACTATGAAATTCAATTCAGTCATTTTGACCGCGTATTGACTCGGTTTGCATGACCACTCGAGAAACTGCAAGTATCAAGGAGGTCAGAATGCCTTGGTAAAGGCGCATAGTATATACAAATGAAGGGACGCAATACACCCGTTTTAGTAAATGTAGGCAGAGCCAGGGGTTAAACAAAACGTTAGTCGTTACGAGATATGATGTGTGTTGTGCCAGGAAGGCTTATCTGGAGCAAACCAGTGGATGCCAAGTTGATAATGATTTTAGGTGTGGAGCAATGGCAGGTTTACTCACACTGCAAAGATTTTTGTAGTTCACTAAAGACATTGTACTCCCTGCTTAATAAACATTGGGCAAACGCGCCACCAAATCATCCCATTGAATTACAATATCAGGCAACACGCTAACGGCAGTTTTGCCGCGCAATTCGGAGAGTTCGGGCTTACCGTATTCGCCATCAATCAAGCGATAGACGGTCAAAACGCGGTCAATAGGGTGAATCAACCAATACTCGCGGACGCCATGGCGTTCATAAAGCTGGCGTTTTTTGATTTGGTCGTGACCAGCCGTGGACGGTGACAAGACTTCTACCACCCAATCGGGTGCGCCACGTACACCACGACGGTCCAGCTTGTTTGAGTCACAAACCACTAAAACGTCCGGTTGCACTACAGTATCAATGCGTTCATCCACTTCATCCTGTTTCGGCAAACGCACGTCAATCGGAGCAATTAAAGCCCGGCACGGTCTGCCGAGCAAAGCGTTAGCGGCTTGTCGAAAAACTTCTCCCGCCACTTCCTGGTGCGCAAGATCCGGTGCAGGAGCCATTAAATAAGCACCACCGTCAATCAGCTCATAACGTATATCGTCTGGCCAGGTTAGATAATCACCATAACAGTGATATTGATGATCTTTTAAAACCAAGCCCATAACCTTCTCCTCATATACCCTAAATCCACGACAGGATGGGTAATGCCCACCCACAAAAAGTGGAGTCGTTGACATATCATAAATAAAGTTCCGTTTTTTTTAAACATATCTCTGGTTGGCGCCAAATTTAGCACAAACGATGAGTGGAAAAGGTGGAAGATAATATCAACCGCAGCTCATTGAGCTGCTCCCCAATCTCCGAGCAGAGAGCCTGTTTTTTTTAAAGCTTTTGCTGACAATAGAGGCAATCCTAATCCAAGGGCTTGGGAACAAGCTAAAAAGCTGTAAAATAGATATTTTATTTTCCATCTCCCTATACATCATGCGCACTACTCAATTCCCTCTTAATACCGTAAAAGAAACGCCTGCTGACGCTGAAATCGCCAGTCATCAACTGATGATACGCGCAGGACTTATCCGCAAACTGGCCGCTGGTCTTTACAGTTGGTTGCCTTTGGGACTGCGCGTATTACGCAAGGTAGAAAAAATCACGCGGGAAGAAATGGAAAAAGCAGGGGCCCTGGAAGTGTTAATGCCCGCTTTGCAACCTGCAGAACTCTGGCAGGAAACCGGACGCTGGGAACAATACGGTCCCGAACTGGCGCGGTTAAAAGACCGTCATGACCGTGATTTTTGCTTGGGGCCTACACATGAAGAAATCATTACGGATTTAGCGCGTAATGAGATCAAAAGCTACAAACAACTGCCTATTACGTATTATCAGGTACAAACCAAATTCCGCGATGAAATCCGTCCTCGCTTCGGTGTCATGCGTTCGCGCGAATTTATCATGAAAGATGCCTATTCCTTTCATATGGATCAGGACTCGCTGCAAGAAACCTACGATGTGATGTATCAGGCTTACAGCAATATTTTTAATCACCTGGGGCTAAAGTTTCGCGCCGTTATTGCTGATTCCGGTTCTATCGGCGGCGCGGTATCGCATGAGTTTCATGTGTTGGCAGATTCCGGTGAAGATGCGATTGCGTTCTCAACGGGTAGTGATTATGCGGCTAATATCGAAAAAGCCGAGGCTGTTATGCCTTCAGGCTCTCGCAGTCCTTCAACGGCAAATATGCAACTGATCGATACCCCGAATCAACACAGTATCGAAGACATTAGTAAGTTCTTTGGCATTTCCGCTACGCAATGCCTTAAGACACTGATTGTTAAGGGCGAAGAACAGGGCTTGGTGGCTTTGTTATTAAGAGGCGACCATGAGCTGAATAAAATCAAAGCAGAAAAAATCGATGGCGTTGCTGCGCCGCTGGAATTTGCCAGCGACGATGACATTCAACGCGCCTGCAACTGCAAACCCGGCTCCATCGGCCCACTGGGTTTGTCCATTCCGATTATTGCTGATCGCAGCGTAGTGCTTATGTCAGATTTTGTTTGCGGCGCGAATGAAGATGGCAAACATTATCAAGGTGTCAACTGGGAGCGCGATTTACCTGTCCCTGATCACATTGCCGACATTCGCACAGTCGTTGAAGGTGATCCCAGTCCGGATGGCAAGGGCGAAATTACGCTTGCTCGCGGTATTGAAGTAGGTCATATCTTCCAGTTGGGTACTAAATACAGTGCGGCAATGAAGGCCGGCGTCATTAATGAAGGTGGGAAAAATCAAATCATGCTGATGGGCTGTTACGGTATAGGTATTTCCCGGGTTGTTGCTGCAGCTATCGAACAAAATCACGATGACAAAGGCATTATCTGGCCTGCAAATCTGGCGCCTTTTCAAGTCGCCCTCTGCCCCATGAACATGCACAAGTCTGAACGTCTGAAAGTAGCGTCGGAGCAGTTGTATCAAGACTTGCTGGCCGCGGGTATTGATGTGTTGTTTGATGACAGAAAAGTACGTGCTGGCTTTATGTTTTCCGATATGGAGCTAATTGGTATTCCGCATTGCATTATTGTCGGGGATCGTGGTCTGGACAACGGCACGGTTGAATACAAAGGCAGAACGGCACAGGAAAATGAAGAAATCCCGTTTGCAGATATTATCAATTTTCTGAAAGCAAAACTGGATTAAAGATAAAAGTAAGGAGACGCTTTTGCTTCATAGCGTCTCTGCGCTTGCTCGATTTTCAATGCAGGAAAGGATGTAAAGAACCCCTGCAAACACTTGGGAAATGATTTTTAACCATTCGCTAATAACCAATATGCTTTTTTCAATCAACATCTATCAAACATAAACAAGCCTGCATTCACATTCAGACTTGACAAAAAATTCTCATCGTAGACACTAGAACAGTTTTCACAACCCCAGAGTACACTTTCTTTGAACGATTTGCCCCTAGGTATGCTATTTAGCTAAAGCACCCCGGTGCGATGAAGGCACATAAACTGCTGCAAAGGCCGGATCACTTGCTCGGCCTGATGTTACTGGGTAATATTTTTATTAATAATTTCGCAGCATCGTTAGCAACAGTCATAGCCATCAAACTCTATACTGATGATGAATCCGTCATAGCTATCTCCACCGGTGTTTTGACTATTGTCATGCTTATTTGTTCGGAAGTAACCCCCAAGACGCTTGCGGCGATCAAACCGGAACCGCTTGCTTTCCCTGCCGCCTGGATTTATACACCTTTACTTAAAATCTTTTATCCGGTCGTTTGGTTTGTCAATATATTTGTCAGGCTGTTACTGCGTCTAGCCGGTGTCGATGTCAATAAGAGCAACCACGATTCGCTGAATAAAGACGAATTAAAAAGCATTATTACTGAAGCCGAAAGTTTAATGCCGGTACGCTATCAAAAAATGCTACTGGGCATACTGGATCTTGAGTCGGCGACAGTTGAAGACATTATGACTCCCCGTAATGAAATTGTGGGTATTGATCTTGAAGATTCCATTGAAGATATCATCACCCAAATCAAAACAAGTCCGCATACCCAAATGGCTGTATACAAAAAAAGCATCGACAGGGTCGTTGGTTTTTTACATTTAAGAAAAGTCCTGGTACTGGTCAATCAGGATAATTTTGACAAGCAATCTATTATAAACCTGGTTACCAAGCCTTCATTTATTCCTGAGAATACCCCTGTCCATACCCAAATGCTCAGATTTAAAAGTGAAAAAATACGCATAGGTCTGGTTGTCGACGAATACGGTGATGTGCAAGGATTAGTTACCTTGGACGATTTACTCCAAGAAATAGTAGGGGAATTGATCACGGATGATGTGACTGCAAGAAAACAAAGCGACGGCAGTTATCTGGTTGATGCCAGCATTACAGTTAGAGAATTAAACCGCGTCATGCAATGGTCTTTACCAACGGAAGGACCAAAGACCCTAAATGGACTTATCATAGAATTTATGGAAACAATTCCAGAATCAGGAACCGGTATTAAGTTGCACGGGCACCCCCTGGAAATACTAAAACGGGATGAACATACCGTTAAACTGGTTAAATTTCTACCCGGAAAATAATCCTTTCAATCAGAGGGTCTCTTTCAATTTAGTTATTCCCTTTTAGGGAAACAAGATTGGCAAGATACTTCAACTGACCAAAGCCAAGCGTCTGGACGAGGCCCGATGGCGGCCACGAGAAGAAGTATCGGGACCATATCGAACTGGAAGCGATAGGCGGACGCAGCCAGATAGCGCGAAGCGTATTTTGCGAAATAAAAGTCATGATAAGTGGCTACCCTGGCTGGTTTTAACCCAGTCGGTAATGGCTGGTAAAGCAGGAGATCGGTGTTAGCTTGACGCGCAAGGGATGTCCGGCGCGTCATCAAGCGACAATGCCGCGACAAAAAGCACCTTGTTTTCAGGGCCCCGTACGGCTTAGCTGTCGCTAAGTTCTCCGCCGTTGAGGGTTATGCTTCGTTTCGCGCTCGGACATGGCTTCCATAAGCTTGTGCAGAATGGGTCATGCAAGTGGAATAACTGATCCCCAGATAAACGGATCAACACCATGCTATGTATCGCGTTAATGCTGATGTCCTGCCAATGTTTAACCTGATGGCAGTGATGTAAGTGCCGTCAATGCTTCGTCTTTAAAACAAATACCCTCCCAGCCGTATTTCATGAAATTTCTGATGTTTTGGTGGCTTGTTCCCTCTGAGTCATTTAAAACATCCAGCCTGTAATAATCGCCAAAAAGATTTAAAGTTTGTTGCTGATCAAGTTGGTGGAT
>NQJI01000092.1 GCA_002256705.1 Methylococcaceae bacterium NSM2-1 | reverse complement strand
CCTTAAGCCAACCGATAAATAGTTCTTCCATAAAATCTTTAATTTCGTTGAGATACTGTTTTAATTGCAACCATGTCTATGTTTACGCATAAATTGAACATTGAAAGAAGCTATATATTAACATACGCCTTATTGACCCGTAGTAATTCTATAGGTTAATCAGCATAAGCTTCGGCATAAACCCTGGCTATATTGATGCGTCCTTGGTTGAAATCCAAAAGGTTGTCGAAGTCGAAACCTTTGCCTTTGACCTCTAAATCCATCGGATAAATGACTTTAGGTTGTGTAGCTGTGTTGTGAAGGCCTGAAACCGCGATACATAACAGGGGCGTATGCAATTCAGGAATGACCTGAGTTATCTACGAATAAAACGCCAGCGTCCACATATTTTGAACTGGCGAAGATATAAGATTGGATGAGCAATAATTCATGGGGATACCCTCGGGTCTGCCCTCATTGATCATTGTAATCTTTGCCCTTACGGAATGTTTTTATATATCCATGAACAGCATCGGAATACCGTAGGTTAAAATAAAATAGCTAAACGCTAAAATAACGCTAACGCTCATTTTTGTCGCAAATGCTTGCCGCAAAATGTAACTTACAATCGCTATATACCAGCCAACTAGCAATGCGCCGATACCTATTGATATTTCTTCCGAGTATTCTTGATGGTTCATTACCATTACAAAATACAGAGCTTCGGTGGCGATGGCCAGTGTCATAATAAAGTTTTCACAGATAAAAATGGCAGTATACAGTTGATTAAAATACTGCCATTTTTTAAAGATTAACAAGTACGTGGCGATGGATGAAAATGCCATGATTGTTCGCAACAAGACTTCCAGAGTGCCATCAGCAGGATCAGAAATCAGACTTTCAACAATAATGCCTGAAATGAGATAAAACGCGACCGCTTTCCACATAAACGATTTTGAGGGGAATAATTCAGCGGGGTTATTTCGGAACCAGCAAAGTGAAAGGTATTTGATTAATAAATTCATGATAAAGCGGCTTTTGCTCAAGAAAAAAAAACGTGAATTTTCTAACGAGTCTAAATTACTCGATATATTATAACCGCTACCAGAAGAACCTTGGCTCAAGATTCAATCGAAATGGGTCTGCATGGTTTTTCACGGTGAACCTTCTTGTAAGTCGGAGTATTTAGCATGACGTTATCGCGGAAGTGCCCCCCCTGCTTCATCCCTGCAAATGGATGTCCGCCATAATTGGGACTGTTTAACATATACTCTGCAGTGAGTAACGATAATTCATACTCTGAATAACAATACAGAATTGATAGCCGCTGGTTTGAATCAGGCATTTGCTAAAATACTAAACCGACTGAAAAGTTGTAATCTGCCACGAAAAGCCAAAGCTCCATCAGGCATCTACAAGATATCTGAAGCGTAATCGGCTAAACGTGAACGCTCGCCTCTGAGTAAGGTGATATGCGCGCCATGAGGCCAGGTTTTAAAACGGTCTACAACATAAGTCAAACCGGATGTTGTCGCGGTTAAATAAGGGGTATCTATTTGTGAAAGGTTGCCGATACATACAATTTTTGTTCCTGGTCCGGCACGGGTTATTAGTGTTTTCATTTGTTTTGAGGTCAGGTTTTGGGCCTCATCAATGATCAGGTATCGATTAAGAAATGTCCTGCCCCGCATAAAATTAAGGGATCTTATTTTAACCCGGTTCATGAGTATGTTTTTGGTCGCACCTTGCTCCCATTCATTCTGCCCCAGGCGACTGCCCAGTAATTCAAGATTATCCATTAATGCACCCATCCAAGGTGCCATTTTTTCTTCTTCAGTGCCTGGAAGAAAGCCAATATCTTCACCTATGGATACGGTTTCTCGAGTCATGATGATTTCGTTATAAATTTTTTTCTCCATCGTCATAACGAGTCCTGCGGCCAAAGCCAGAAGAGTCTTGCCCGTTCCTGCCGTGCCTAACAAGGTAACAAAATCAACATCAGGGTCTAATAAAACATTGAGAGCGAAGTTCTGTTCCCGGTTTCTTGCAGTAATTCCCCATATATTATTGTGTTTTGTACGATAATCCTTGGCCAGCTCCAAAACTGCAACCTGACCTTCGCACGATTTGACGATGGCTTCAAAATTTGAATCATCTTCCAGGTATAAATACTGGTTAGGATACCATTCGGTAACTAGAGAATCGTCCAGTCTGTAAAAAGTTCTACCTTTTTCTTGCCAGGATTCCATTTTGGCACCGTGTTCATTCCAGAAATCGTTATCCAAAGCAGAGGCTCCGCTATAGAGAAGATCAATATCCTCAAGTGTCTGATCATTATGATAATCTTCAGCAGTCAATTCTAACGTGGCTGCTTTGATGCGCATATTGATGTCTTTGGATACCAGAATTATCTTGGTGCTAGGCAGTTCTTTGGTGAGAGCTAAAACAATTTTGAGTATAGCGTTATCAACAATGTTACCGGGCATACTATCAGGGAGTAACGCTGTCATGGCATTGGTCTGAAAGTATAAACGCCCCATACCCTTGATGGAATCTATTTTCGGTCCATGTTCAATGCGAGACAAAGGCAATCCGTCATTGAGTGTTTGTTGGTTGGCGTCGTGGATTAACTCATCCAGAAAACGACTGACCTGCCTTACATTGCGAGCAACTTCTGTTAAGCCTTTTTTGGCATGATCCAGTTCTTCCAGGACGATCATGGGTATAAAAATATCATGTTCCTGAAAGCGGAAGATAGCTGCCGGATCATGCATGAGAACATTGGTATCTAAAACAAACAGCTTTTTATCTGGCGGTGTTTGAATATTCATGTTGGGTTGTTTACAAGTTCAGAGGATGTTTGATGCTGCCTGGATTATTCGAAGCAGTATTCCGGCTATAGTTATAGTCTGATTATTTGAAAATCTGACTGTTTGTAGAAACTTCAGTTAAAGCATCCAGAACCTCTTCATTATGGTTTTTGACTTTGACTTTACGCCATTCACGGATCAGCATACCCTGGGGATCAATTAGAAATGTGCTGCGCTCGATACCTCGAACTTGCTTGCCGTACATGGATTTCATTTTTATAACGTCAAATAATTGGCACAGTTTTTCATCTTCGTCTGAAAGCAAATCAAAGGGGAATTCCTGTTTGCATTTAAAGCCTTCGTGGACGCGAACGGTATCGCGGGATACACCTAATACAACGGCATTCAATGCAGTAAATTTTCCAATGTTGTCACGAAAACTCTGACCTTCCAGTGTACAACCGGGAGTATTGTCTTTCGGGTAAAAATAAATAATGACATAGCGCCCTCGATAATCTGTTAATTTGATCGTTTTATTACCGGTGGACAGTGCCTCAAAATCAGGAATAGCGTTGCCGATACTTATCTGGCTCATGATGAATCCTAGCGTTTTATGGGTTCAAGAATTGCGTCTATATTTGATTGATCGCAAAAATCCAAAAACTCTTCCCTTAGTGATAAGAGATGGAGTTGGGGTGGGATTAAAATGATAAATTTGGTTGAAAATACTGACGTTTGAATATAGGGGGCCTGGTATGAACTTCCTGATATTTCTTCAATATCTATATCACGGTCAAACAGAAAGGAGGTAATAGACTCTATGACGCTATTTTTATCCAGAGAGATGGTTTCCAATGAATAAGGCACGCAATCTTTACCTTTATCTTTATCTTTGTCCTTTTGATCGGGTCGTAAAGAATGGATTTTGATTTCCAGACGTTTCTGAATGTTGTCCAGGGTGTTTTCAAATTTGGCAATTTGATTCCAGTTACCTTGAATAAGCAGGTATGCGGCAGCAGATTGGCCAAGATGGGATGATCTTATTTCTAAAATATTACAGTTGCAATCGCGCACAACGGGCAATATTTCTGCAATAAAATTAATCTGATTGTTACCTAAAACAGTGATGGCTAGTTGCATTGTATTTTAAAAAAGTTTTTTGGAAGTTTAGCATCAAATGGGTAAAACTTTATGAACATTAAGTTTTATTGGTATTAAAATAAAGAAATATTTTTTTAATGCCGATAAAAAACACTTTTTTAGTTTTACGGTTATTTCCACCCTTATCTATGAACTCAAATATGACTAAAAAACAAAAACTCAGACGGAATAGTTTCTCCGCTGATTTCGATACCAAGGAAGATGATTTTATTTTAGCTGATTTGGATGTAATGCTGGATGAAGAAGAACCATCCCCTGTCCCATTGAATCATTTTCTCGATGACGAAGAGACTATTGATAGATTGCTTCTCAATACAGATTTTGATGCCAATGATAAACAGGAAGAAGACAATAAGAAGCCGAATCCAGATGCGATGGTGGTTGATGACACAAACCTGGCAGATGATTTCTCAGCTTTTGATCAATTTGTCATTGAGCCTATTGAACAGTCAGAACAAAATCTGCTGACACAAACTGAAGAAATCTCAGTTTTGGATATTCATTCCAGGGCTACTCTTGATGAAACAACGGATGAAGAAGATGCCATCGACAGATTGCTTATTGATGCCGGTTTTGATGCCAATGCTGGACTGGAAAAAGACGATGGGGCTCCGAGTGCGCGGGTGATCGATGATATAAACAGGACTAATGGGTTTAGTGTAAATTTTGAGGAGCAGAATGCAATGGCTGATGATGTAAATATTTTTGATTCAGAGGGAAGTGATTTAGCGCTTGATAAAGATGCGCCCCATGTCTTTTTGGTAAAAGAAGAAGAACCTGAAACTGCAAAGCAGGAACAGACTATTAGCGAGACAACTTATCCGAAAGAGGCTTTAGAAGGTTTAAACAATGATGCAGGAGGTGCTATGTTGAGCTCTGTTAGAGCCGAACAGAAAGCTATTAAAAAACAGATAAATCACTATAAAAATAAAGTTAAAAAAGCCGCTATTATCACTTATGCCTCATTGAGTATTGGTATTGTCGCCTTATTATCAACAGTGGTCATGGGCGTAATAGTTTCAGGTATGCAAACTAAAGTTTCAAAATTAACTGAACTGGTTTCGATCATTGAAGAAGATATAAGTAGTATCGCTGAAAAAAATTCCGATATGGAAATTAACAATACTGACTCATCCATTGAACAGTTAAATCAAAAGGTCAATGGGCTCCCGGAACAGTCTGAAGAACGATCACAGTTTTCCTCAGGCATGTTGGAAAGTGGGAAGAGAGCCGTTGTGACGGAACAGGCAGTCGCCAACAAATCTCTTGACGATTCTCTGCCCCGGAGTCCTGTTCTGGAAAAGAAAAAACTGTCAGAGGCAGCTGCCGGAAAAGTATCCGCCGGAAAAAAAATTGAATTACAAAAACACTTGATAAGCCAATCCCGGTCCTCAGTAGATCTGTCAAAAAGCAAATTGAAAGTTGTTGCGAAGAAACAGGCAACCTTGGATAAATCCATTGATAATCAGAAGACCAAGATCCATGCTGTAAAAGAGAAAAAAACCTCAGAGACAACTGATAAAACATCAGCCAAAAAGAAAACGAATAATGCTCAGTCTGCTGCAGACTGGTCTGTCAATCTGACTGCATATAAAGAACTCAGTTATGCTAAAAGCAAAGCCGCCAAATTCATACAAAAAGGCATTCCCGTTAAAGTAATAGCGGTCGATATGAATAATACAACGTGGTATAGACTCAAGGTGGGAGGTTTTAATAATAAAGAAAAAGCAACTACGTATGCCGACAAAATAAAAAAATCACTCAATTTGAACACAGTTTCTGTGGGTAATAGTTAGTGCGAACGCTAGCGGGATTAAGAAAAAACAAAACCTGGTCGTAGCGGTTTTATCCAGAGCTTTACTTATTCTGGATGATTCACTTGCGATATTTGAAACGCACGGAAAAGAAGCTTTCTGACGTTACCAGATAGAGCATGAAGACGAAATATTAGCGCCGGGATTTTATTTAACTATGGCAGTCGATTTTAAAGGCGGCTATTCCAAGTCGTTTAGATACAAATCTTCAATTAACTTTCTTTCTGCCGGGGTAAGAAAAATCCGCGCGTATTTTTTCTCAGAGCGGATAGGTTCAGCAATATATTGTTGACGACGCTCAGGT
Organism: Methylococcaceae bacterium NSM2-1; assembly: GCA_002256705.1. Lineage (GTDB taxonomy): Bacteria > Pseudomonadota > Gammaproteobacteria > Methylococcales > Methylomonadaceae > Methylobacter_C. The sequence continues at coordinate 173 of NQJI01000092.1, read as the reverse complement.
AACTGTCGCTTATCATTGCGACCGTTTGCTTTGCGGCGATCAAGTATTGGACAATCCACATGGTTGTTTTTTATATATTCCAACCATTCAAATGAGCCAAATTCGTATGGAACTTGGCGTCGGTCGGCTATGCGTTGAGTTATTGATGATCTTCGCAGGTTTTTCCTCAAATC
>NQJI01000091.1 GCA_002256705.1 Methylococcaceae bacterium NSM2-1 | reverse complement strand
TCGACTATTTGTTCAAACTCAAGAAATCACCCTTGGTGAAGAAACTTATCCATCAATATCATTGCAAATCCGGTTGGGAAAAAACGCACGAGGGATTTGAAGCATTCTCTACTGAACTGAAACTGATCACCTGGAAGACTGCCCGTCGGGTGGTGATCGTCCGGCGCCGATTAGGCAAAGACCGGGTCCAGGCACCGGGCAATGCCTTGCCCCACCAGTTCTCGCTGGTTGAACCGGCTGAAGACCTGTCCGTCTTCGAATACAGTGTCTTGGTGACATCGTTGGACGCAGAGGTGATAACGATTGTCCAGCATTACCGTGACCGTGCTGATTGTGAAAACAACTTTGATGAAATCAAAAACCAATGGGGCTGGTGCGGGTTCGTCACCCAGAAGCTCGCCCCCTGCCGTTTAATTGCCAGAATGATTGCGCTGGTCTATAACTGGTGGTCATTGTTCGTCCGCTTGGTCGAAGCTGAGAAACATTATGAAGCTATTGTATCCAGGCCATTGTTATTGCACGGCGTGGGCAAGCAAACCCAGCATGCCGGACAAACAACACTTACCATCACCAGCAGCCACGGAAGGGAGTCTTATGTGAATGCGGCCTATACGCGGGTATGTGCATTTTTTGACGAGTTGAAAGCAATTGCGCCGCAGTTGACCCCTTTGCAGTGCTGGTATCGAATTTTAAGTGAAGCAATGAAAAAATATCTGAAGGGGGCAGTCTTAAAACCGCCAGATTTGATAAATCACGTGAGCTAAACGCTCTACATAACTCAATTTTTCTTGTCAAGTTTATGCTGATTTTCATTGGCAGGGATGTATTCAACTGCGGTTTTTAGGATTAATCAGCTGCTGATCGACTTTGGATTGACAGAAGTCAAAGCTTAACAAATCCGGGTGGATCGGAAATTTAGCTGAACTCATCTGATAACGTATGGCTCGTATACTTCGATCAGTGGCTTCTGCGGCCAGTAACTGGCAAGTTGCCGAAGCGATGGCTTCAGCGCCACCGGCTTGGCCTTGAGCCTGTATTTCTGCGTAGCATTTCGCCATGCCATGCACTCTGAGTGTTTTGAATTAGCTAATGATGTCAGACATGAGAGACCTCTTGATCATGCAGGCGGTCATAATGTGCGGTGTCGGCTAGTGGCTCTTCATTGAGCTTCAAGCAATTTTCTTAAACAGGCCTCTTTAATTAAACGTCCAGAAGGTACAAGCAAGGCTCGTGAATACTTGAAACGGATACAAGATTTAAATGACGAGATCTCGTTTGAAGCTGCAACCGGGCTCATCAATGCTCTTTTCGATGAAGGAGATGAGCTTCTTTCTCCAGAAGATGAGCAAGGTAGATTTCTTTCTATCCCTAATCGAATTAGATTAGATTAGGTTGGACGATCGATCATCTTTTAGCTCGTATACCGGAAGATAATTGCCCCGATTTACTAATTGATGTTGTGACAAAAGGACGCGCTATCGGTTTGATTACTAATGTTGTCAGAACTATTGATGAGTATATTGCAAAACAGAATTAGACTAAAGATAACCCTCTTGCTAAATTCGATATAAATTTAACTGAAAGACTATATTCTATCGTAGTAGGCAGGCTTAATAAGCTGGATGATAAGGATTTGCTTGCTATACCCGACTTAGATTACGTTGTGCATTTTTGGCAAAAGTGGCAAACCGAGGAAACTGTAGCTACTCGATTGAAACCAATTATCGAATCAGATAGTTATCTTCCGACTTTCATGGAAAAATATTTGAGTTTCGGTACTCAGCAAGGTAGCAATGACAGTGTGGCTCGCCGTGTTCCTAATCTAAATCCAAAGAAATTTGAAAGTATTACCGATATATTCGCCCTAGAAAATCGTATACAGGAAATGCTGATTCGCTCTGATCTTACCGAGAACCAACGTATTGCTGGGGAACAATATTTAAAGAGTATGCAACAAATTCATGAAGGAAAAGATCCTGATGGGTTTTTCCGTGATGACTGATTACATTATCATTACTCTGTAAATCACAAGGAGAATGGGGTCAGCCAGATAGGGCAGGCTTTTTTGCCTACCTTACCTGCATTTGCTGTGTCCCTCGTAACCATCATAGATACAGCCACCCATTTCGTATCGACAATAAAAATCACCGGCTCAAAAACATCGCATCGCCATAACTGAAGAATCGATAAGATTGATCGATAGCGTGTTGGTAGGCGTTCATAATTGAATCGTAACCCGCAAACGCAGAAACCAGCATCAACAAGGTAGACTCGGGAAGATGGAAATTGGTCAGCATGGCATCGACTGACCGGAATTGATAGCCGGGGATAATAAACAAATCGGTATCGCCAAAACCAGGCTCAAGCTGACCGCTTTTAGACGCGGATTCCAATGCCCTGACCGCCGTCGTACCGATGGCAATGACCCGCCCGCCTCTGTCTCTGGCTTGACGTACCGCATCAACAGTTACCTGGGATACGGCAAAATATTCCTTATGCATCAGGTGATCGGATAACAATTCCACTCGGACCGGCTGAAACGTACCGCTGCCAACATGCAAGGTCACAAAAGCTGTTTGCACGCCTTTGACTTTAATCTTGTTCATCATCGCCACATCAAAATGCAGACCCGCCGTAGGTGCCGCCACTGCACCCGCCTCTCTGGCAAACACCGTTTGATAACGGGTCAAATCAGATTCATCATCGGCACGGGTAATATAAGGCGGCAACGGAATATGACCGATTTGTTCCAATAGCGCTAATAAATTCGCACCGGCAAACTCCAACTGAAACAAATCATCTGCCCTACCCTGCACTGTACAGTGATGGCCCTCATCCAGCTCAATCAATGTACCGGCTTTTGGCGATTTACTGGCTCTAACATGAGCAATGGCGTGATGGTCGTCAAGAATACGTTCAATCAGAATCTCGACTTTACCGCCGCTTTGTTTTTTGCCAAACAGTCGGGCGGGAATCACCTTGGTATCATTGAAAACCAACAAGTCACGCTCATTGATTAAATCAATAAAATCGGTAAATTGCCTGTCGGTTATCTGCCCTGTATCTCGATTCATACACAACAGGCGGCTCGCATCGCGATCTGGCAAGGGTTTTTGCGCGATTAACGCATCGGGCAACAGGTAATTAAAATCACTTTTTTTCATAGCGGGCGATATTATCAGTTTAAGCCTGTGAATACACCTTAAAAAATAAACTGGCTTTTTTGAAAAAGTGTTCTTATAATAGCCATTCTTTGCCGGGGTGGCGGAACTGGTAGACGCGCTGGATTTAGGTTCCAGTAGGTTATCCTGTGAGAGTTCGAGTCTCTCCATTCGCACCACCCAATTCTATAAAACAGGACATTCATCGTTCTGTTTTCAGTTCTTTAAAGCCGTTTACCGGTATTCATAAAAATTCTTCTATAAATGTGTGAGGTAAAGAAATGCAAGTTTCTGTCGAAAAGACATCAGAATTAAGCAGAAAAATGACTGTTAGCGTGCCGGAAGCCGTTGTTCAGGAGAAAATGGCGGAGCGTTTAAAGTCGTTAGCGCGCGAAGTTAAAGTTGATGGTTTTCGTCCCGGTAAAGTGCCTCAGCACGTCGTTAAAAAAATGTTCGGTGACAGAATTCGTGGTGAAATTGCCAGTGAATTGATTAAAACTACTTATTACGATGCATTGCAGGATCAGGATCTAAAACCTGTCGGACATCCACTTATTCAACCCCTGGATGAAGCCGAAGGTTTTAAATACACCGCCGTGTTTGAAGTTTATCCTGAAATATCCCTGGAAGGTGTTGAACAACTCGAAGTGGTGCGTCCGGTTGCTACAGTCAACGATAGTGATGTTGATGCCATGATTGAGAAGCTAAGAGCTCAAAAGCAAAGTTGGCATGTCGTAGATCGGCCAGTCCAGGAAGGTGATCGTGTTACAATCAGTTTTTCAGGTACTTCTGAAAGCGAGAATTTTACCGATGGCAGAGTAGAGGACTTTCAGGTAGTTTGTGGTTCGAAGCAAATGATTCCCGGATTTGAAGACAATCTGGCCGGCCTTGTAACCGGTGCTAATAAAGTTTTTACCTTAAATTTTCCAGAAGATTACAAGAATACTAAATTGGCAGGTAAAGCCGCTGAATTTGAAGTGGATGTTATTAAGGTTGAAGAGCCCTTGCTACCCGAAATTAATGAGGATTTTGTTAAAGCATACGGTATAGAAGACGGTTCAGTTGAGTCTTTCCGTGACGATGTTAGAAACAGCATGGAAAGAGAGTTGGAGCAGGTATTGCATGGCAAGTTAAAAAGCTCGCTAATGGATGCTTTATATGAAAAAATTCAGCTAACTGTACCCAATGCGCTGGTCGATATGGAAGTCGAAAACTTGCTCAAGCCTTATATCGAAACAGCTAAAAGACAGAAAATGAAACTGGAAGATATCAAGTTGCCAAGAGACGTGTTTGAAGGGCAAGCTAAACGTCGTGTGGCATTAGGCTTGATATTAGGTGAAATCATCCAAAAAAATGCTATTCAATTAGATAGTAATAAAGTACGCTCCACCATTGAAGACATGGCTAAAAGTTATGAACGTCCCGTGGATGTAATCAATTGGTACTATTCGGATGAAAGCCGTTTGAGTGATGTTCAGCAAATGGTTTTGGAGGATCAGGCGATTGAATGGTTGGCTTCACAAGCAAAAGTTTCTGATGAGACGGTCAATTTTAGTGATGTTATGGATAGTCAGCAACGGTAAGGGTTTCAAATGTACAAACAGCATATCATGAATCAGGCAAAGGCTTTGGAAGCTGCGGGTGGATTAGTTCCTATCGTAATTGAGCAAACCGCTAGAGGCGAACGTTCTTTCGATATTTACTCAAGACTTTTAAAAGAGCGTGTAATTTTTTTAGTGGGTCAGGTTGAAGATTACATGGCTAATCTGGTGGTGGCTCAGTTGCTTTTTCTGGAATCAGAAAATCCTGATAAAGACATTCATTTATATATTAATTCTCCAGGCGGGTCAGTAACTGCAGGTATGTCTATCTATGACACCATGCAGTTTATCAAGCCGGATGTGAGTACGCTGTGTATAGGGCAGGCGGCCAGTATGGGTGCATTGCTGCTAACAGGCGGAGCCAAAAACAAGCGGTATTGTTTACCGCACTCAAGAATGATGATTCATCAGCCATTAGGCGGTTTTCAGGGGCAGGCTTCTGATTTTGATATCCATGCCAAAGAAATTCTGTCCATAAGAGACAAGCTTAATAAAATCCTGGCCTACCATACCGGTCAGCCTTTGGAAAAAGTTCAGCAAGATACTGATAGAGATAATTTCTTAAGTGCTGATGATGCAGTGAGTTATTGTCTGATTGATAAAATATTAACGAATAGAGCAACAGGTTCTGATCAATAAAGCTTGGTATTCTTTTGGTATTTCGATATGCTTGGCCTTATCGAAAGTTGAAACATCAACTTGATGTTTGCAGGGGGGGCTGATTTATGAGTAATGATAAAAACGGCAAAGATGACGATAAACTGCTTTATTGTTCTTTTTGCGGTAAAAGCCAGCATGAAGTAAGAAAACTTATTGCTGGGCCTTCAGTTTATGTTTGTGATGAATGTGTAGAGCTTTGTAACGACATCATAAAAGACGAATTGCAAGATGATTCTTCTTCTTTTGGCGGTAGTGAATTACCTAAGCCAAAGGAGATAAAAGAAGAGCTCGATGGCTATGTAATTGGTCAGGAGCGAGCAAAGAAGATATTGGCGGTGGCTGTTTATAATCACTATAAACGTTTGCGCAGTAAGTCGAAAAAAGAGTCTGTTGAATTAGCAAAAAGTAATATTTTATTGATTGGACCTACGGGTTCAGGTAAGACCTTGCTGGCTGAAACATTAGCTCGATTGCTGGATGTGCCGTTTACTATTGCTGATGCCACTACACTGACTGAGGCCGGTTATGTGGGCGAAGACGTAGAAAATATCATTCAGAAAATTCTACAGAAATGTGATTACGATGTGGAAAAGGCTGAAACCGGCATCGTTTACATCGATGAAATTGATAAAATTTCCAGAAAATCTGATAACCCATCCATTACCCGCGACGTTTCAGGTGAGGGCGTTCAACAGGCCTTACTGAAATTAATTGAAGGTACCATCGCTTCGGTGCCACCTCAAGGGGGTCGTAAACATCCTCAGGGGGAATTTTTGCAGGTCAATACTGCTAATATCCTGTTTATAGTCGGCGGTGCTTTTGCCGGTCTGG
>NQJI01000090.1 GCA_002256705.1 Methylococcaceae bacterium NSM2-1 | reverse complement strand
AACAGTTTAACCTTAATCTGTCCCGCCTTAAGTGGGAAGCCAAGGACATGAAGTTTTTACCTTGGTTTTTCTTGTTCTTCGTGATTTTATCGTCTTAAGATAAAAGGTGGACAGAAAAGCGTTGCCCAAGACTGGCGACTTGCAAAGCTCCTCAATAGAGACCGATGCACCATCGTGCTTGAGCATAACCAATCAGATTCCTCAAACTACGCCCCATCTTGGCAGGCATCGCATTAAGCAAAACGCCAGAGCCAGTGCCAACCAATGATAGTTGAGTTCCTGCTTGCCAATGCAATTCATCCTGAATTTCTTTGGGAATGACTATTTGGCCTTTGCTCGATAGTTTGATAGTAGCAACAGACATTGATCGCTCCAGGTAAGACAATTGGTAAAGTACCATTATTAAACCATGCCGAAAAAAATACATGGGCAGGGGCCAAAGATTGGAATCAGGCCCTGTTTTTTGCCGATAACCATCAAAAAATGCAAAGTAAAGGAATTGGCCTCTAATCTGTTGCACACCATAATACCTTTATTATTTTAACTATGCTGCACGTGTCACCGGTGACTGATTTTGTTACTCGGTGTTCAAGTTTTTATTTTTTGCCGAGGTATTGATTTTAAATAATCTGTTATTAATCAATAGCTAAAAGTTATGCAGCCTATAAAAGACCATTATTTTTACTTTTATCAGTTGCTGTTTCTACAATTGGTTTTAGAAAACCTGAACATCGGGTATCAAGGAATGGGAATTCCTTAATTTGAACAATTCATATCCAGTCGTGTTATTGATGCACATAACCTGTCTTGAGCATAGCCGAGGGGATCACGAAGAAAAATTGTTAACCTCATGTCCTTCGTGCTCCCCTCGGCTATGCTCAGGACAGGTTTCGTAGTAAACAAAAAATGTGAGAAGATTTTTGATCGATTACTTATCGTCTGCACATCCCATTGTTCAAATTATTAAAATTCCATTCCTACCTAAACCTTATGATAAACCTCAGCGCCTTCTTCAAGAAACTGCCTGGATTTTTCATCCATGCCTTTCATTAACGCTTCTTTTTCATCTTTAATACCTTTTGCCGCCGCGTAATCACGAACATCCTGGCTGATTTTCATCGAGCAGAAATGCGGGCCGCACATGGAGCAGAAATGCGCCACTTTCGCTGACTCTTTAGGCAAGGTTTCATCATGAAATTCGCGCGCTTTTTCAGGATCCAGCCCGATATTAAACTGATCTTCCCAGCGGAATTCAAAACGCGCTTTGGACATGGCATTGTCACGAGCTTGTGCACCGGGATGACCTTTAGCCAGATCCGCGGCATGGGCGGCGATTTTATAAGTTACGATACCTTCGCGTACATCCTGTTTATTCGGCAAACCCAAATGTTCTTTTTGGGTAACATAACAGAGCATGGCGCAACCATACCAACCGATATTCGCCGCACCTATGGCTGACGTGATGTGGTCATAACCAGGAGCGATATCGGTAGTCAGCGGGCCCAAAGTATAAAACGGGGCTTCTCCACATTCTTCCAGTTGCTTTTCCATGTTGACTTTAATCATGTGTAAAGGGACATGACCCGGACCTTCGATCATGGTTTGCACATCGTGTTTCCAGGCGATTTTTGTCAGTTCACCCAAGGTTTCCAGTTCGCCGAATTGCGCTTCATCATTGGCATCATAAATTGAACCGGGACGCAAACCGTCACCTAATGAAAAGGACACGTCATAGGCCTTCATGATTTCGCAGATTTCTTCAAAATGCGTATACAGGAAGCTTTCTGTGTGATGCGCAAGACACCATTTCGCCATGATGGAACCGCCACGGGAAACAATACCGGTCATGCGTTTTGCAGTTAAGGGTACATGATGCAACCGTACACCGGCATGGATGGTAAAGTAATCAACGCCCTGCTCTGCTTGCTCGATCAAGGTATCGCGGAAAATTTCCCAGGTCAGGTCTTCGGCTTTGCCATTAACTTTTTCCAGCGCTTGATAAATAGGCACGGTACCGATAGGTACAGGTGAATTGCGTAAAATCCATTCCCGGGTTTCATGAATATTTTTACCGGTAGATAAATCCATAATGGTGTCGCCACCCCAGCGTATGCCCCAGAGCATTTTTTCCACTTCTTCGTCAATCGATGATGTAACAGCTGAGTTACCTAAATTACCATTGATTTTTACCAGAAAGTTACGACCTATAATCATCGGCTCCAGTTCGGGATGATTGATGTTGGCGGGAATAATTGCCCGGCCTCTGGCCACTTCATCACGAACGAATTCAGGAGTAATGACATCCGGTATGGAGGCACCGAAAGAATCACCGGGGTGCTGTCCTTTCCACAATTCGCGCATTTCTTCCATTTTCTGGTTTTCACGAATGGCGATAAATTCCATTTCCGGAGTAATAATACCTTGCCGCGCATAGTGCATTTGCGTCACATTGGCACCTGCTTTGGCGCGGCGCGGCTTACGAATATGTTCAAAACGCAGGCTTGCGGTAGCGGGGTCTTCCAGACGCTGACGGCCAAAGTCTGAACTGGGTCCGGCCAACTCTTCAGTATCGTTTCTTTCTGCAATCCAGGTTGAACGAATTGAGCCCAGACCTTTTTTTAAATCGACTTCAACATTGGGGTCTGTATATACACCAGAGGTATCGTAGACATAAAGCGGACCGTTTTTTTCTACAGCACCAAAATGCACGGGTGTATCGGATAAGGTGATCTTGCGCATGGGGACCCGTATATCAGACCGGCTGCCTTGCACATAGATTTTTTCCGATGCGGGGTAGGAATCGATTTTTACATTACTGGTGGTCTCAGTAACGTCTTTCAGAACAGCGCTCATGCTTATCTCCAATAACAATAAAACAGGACGCAGGGAAGTCGGGGCTTTCCTACGCCGGTATTAACCGGGGTCAGGTTCAAAGGGTTTCTCTCAGCCTCCCGTTCCTGCGCAATGCGCGGGAACGGGGAAGCACCCCTAGCCTTTACGGATGTGGCAGTAAGTATAAGGATAATGCCAAGGATTGCAAGCATAGACCTCATCATAACGACAATAAACGCCTTATAAAACAAATGGTTTTAATAAAGCAGAGCAACGTCTATTTAATTACAGGGAAGCTTAATAATCAATGATTTACAACTAATCAGGGCAATATTTTTAGGACTTTTGAGGCATTTTTTATATCATATGGGGTCAATAGTGATTGATCCCTGATTCGCATAAAGATGATATGCTCATCTTTTGCCCTGTTCATGCGCTGTAAATAAAATCTTTAATTAGGATGGTCTGTGAAAATTTCTGTAGTTGTTCCTGTTCATAATGAAGCCGACAATATTATCCCTTTGATAGAAGAGATTGTTAATACCATGAGTACTGCTCAAGCCTATGAAATTATTTATGTTGATGACGGGAGTAATGACCAGACAGCGGCAGTTCTAAAGCAGGCACTTCATGATTTCAAGGCCCTGAGAGTCATTCGGCATCAGCAAAGCTGCGGACAAAGCACCGCTATTTATACGGGTGTTAAAGCTGCAAACTATCCCTGGATTGCTACTTTGGATGGGGATGGCCAAAACGATCCTGCGGATATTCCCCGTTTGTATGAGGTATTAATGCGGGAAAGAGAAACTACAAGCAATTTATGGATGGTGGCCGGCTGGCGAAACAAACGTTATGATTCTGCCTGGCGACTTTTTTCATCCAAAGTAGCTAACGGAGTACGTTCTCGCTTGCTGGGAGATAACACGCCGGATACCGGTTGCGGCTTAAAAATATTTTCAAGAGATCGTTTTCTGGAATTGCCTTATTTCGATCATATGCACCGCTTTTTACCTGCATTGATTTTAAGAGCAGGGGGTCATGTGATTTCGGAACCGGTTAATCATAGATCCAGAACCAACGGTTATTCAAAATACGGTACTTTAGATCGCCTTTGGGCGGGACTGATTGATTTATCAGGGGTCATTTGGTTACAAAAACGCGCAAAACTGCCAGTGATAAAAGAAGTTGAACGTGATTAACGGAACTCCGTTTTTCATTCAGATAATAGATCAAAATACTCATAACCTTTTTATTCACCACGCAGAACAAGAAGAAAAATAAATCTTCGTATCCTCCGTGGTGACTTTATCAAAGCGTCGTGACGTCAGTTATTAAATTTTATGCTTTTTGGTTAAATCTTTCAGGTAAGCCAAAAAGTCATCTTTTAGCTCTCTGTGCAATAGTGCATGCTCTACGGTCGCTATTAAAAACCCCAGTTTAGAACCGCAATCGTAGCGTTTACCTTCAAATTCGTAAGCCAACACCTGTTCTTCTTTTAATAAATCAGCAATTGCATCTGTTAATTGAATTTCACCACCCGCGCCTCTTCCTGTCTTTTTGATTTTGTCAAAAATAGCAGGCGTCAAAATATACCGACCGACTACCGCTAAATTTGAGGGGGCATCTTCTGGTTTGGGCTTCTCAACAATCAATTCGACTGGCGCTGTTCTTTCTGACAACTCACCGGCTTTCACAATTCCATAACTGGCTGTTTCTGATGGGTTAATCCGCTCAACGCCCAGTATGGAACAGTGCTTTTGCGCATACAATTTAACCATCTGTGCCATACAACCTCGACCCGCATCTTCGATCATGTCATCCGCCAGTATCACCGCAAAAGGTTCATCACCAATGACCGGCCTGGCGCAATAAACGGCATGACCAAGACCTAAGGCTTCGGCTTGCCGAATAAAAATACAGGACACATGTGGCGGCACAATATCCTGAATCAACTTCAGCATTTCAGTTTTGCCTTTTGCCTCCAGCTCTTTTTCCAGTTCGTAGGCCTTGTCAAAATGATCGGTTATTGCGTTTTTACTACGCCCGGTAACAAAAACCATGGTATCAATACCCGCAGCAACCGCTTCTTCTACAGCGTATTGAATCAACGGCTTGTCAACAATAGGTAACATCTCTTTGGGACTGGCTTTGGTTGCCGGCAAAAAACGCGTTCCTAAACCGGCAACGGGAAAAACTGCTTTGGTAATTATTTTACTCATTAACTATTTCCTTCATTCAAATTATTAAGAGGCAATTCGGACAACGGGACAGGACCGTGAAAGGACTCAGTATTTATCCATAAAACTAAAAAATCACAGAGACACAGCGAGCACAGAGTTTTCAATACATTGAAATATGGGCTATTTTTCCCTGTGACCTTTGTGTCTCTGTGGGTGTAAAAATTTTTCTGGTATTATCCAATCTCGTACCCATTCCGCTCTCTTTTGCCTGATACGACATTAAACACGCCCGTATTGATCGCCAAAACGTACGATATCATCTTCACCCAGATAACTTCCCGATTGAACCTCAACGATTTCCAGGGGAATAACACCGGGGTTTTCAAGACAATGCACAATACCCAGAGGGATATAGGTGGATTCATTTTCAGTAATTAACAGCTTTTCATCACCCCTGGTAACCAATGCTGTACCTTTAACCACAACCCAATGTTCAGCACGATGATGATGCTTCTGTACGGATAACTTACCTCCCGGCTTAACCACAATCCTTTTAGTCTGATGGCGTTCACCGCTATCAACCAAATCATAATGCCCCCATGGCCGATAGGCTTTCCGGTGAACATCCGCTTCGCTACGTCCATTTTCCTTTAACTGGTCAACAATTTGTTTGACTTCCTGAACTCTGTCTTTTGGTGCAATCATCACCGCATCATCGGTTTCTACAACAACCAGATCATGAACACCTATAACAGCAACCAGTTTATTTTGTGCGTGTATAAATGAATCCCTGGTATCAACTGTCAATACATCCCCGCAAATGGCATTGCCAAACGAATCTTTATCGGTAACATCCCATAAAGCGGACCATGAGCCTACGTCATTCCAGCCTGCATCCAGCGGAATAACAACGGCCTTGTCTGTTTTCTCCATTACAGCATAGTCGATAGAATCAGTAGGACATGTAGAAAAAATTTCTTTATCCAAACGGACAAAATCCAGATCAATTTTTGCGGCTTTAAGTGCTTGCCGACAAATTACCAACATATCCGGATTAAATTTTTCCAATTCGCTCAGAAAACTTCCAGCCTTGAACGCAAACATGCCGCTATTCCAATAGTAGTCACCGCTTTGGAGATATTGTTTTGCCTTCTCTGCATCGGGTTTTTCAACAAATGCGGCCACACTAAAAGCTGATCCATGCTGCAAAGTATCACGCTTGATATAGCCATATCCGGTTTCA
>NQJI01000089.1 GCA_002256705.1 Methylococcaceae bacterium NSM2-1 | reverse complement strand
CAGGCTTCCCGCCAGCCCTTGGCCGATGATTAAATAATCGATAGTCATTAAGTGAATTTATGTCGTTGGCGAACACGAGAAACTATACGCTAACAACAGCGCTTGATCCCGTTCCATTTTTCATCTTGCCACTGCTTGAAAAAATCGGCCTTGCTCAACGGAGGTTGACATTCATGCTCAGCATCGGCTTGATGATGCTGAGTATAATGTTTCAGATATTGCTCATAAGCATCATCACCTGAAAGACTGCGCACTATGCGCCAGAATGCTTTGATTCTGCCTGACATTAATCTCTCACCCAATCTTCAACCAGGCGGCTGGGGCTGTGCGGTGATTCTGTAAGCGGTAATACTGGTTTTCCTGACAGATAACGGACACAAACGCGCAGCATATCAAAAACAATCAACCAGAGTAAGCTTACAAAAAATAGCGTCAACCACGCGTCCAGATGCAGATTGAATATCAATTGAGGGGCAATAGCTGCTTTTGCCGGCGACAAAACGCCAGCCGCCAGCTTGTCCGTTAAATCGTTGGCGGCGGAAAAGAAACCTATGCGGATATCGTCGCTGGCGATTTTCTGCCATGCCGCAGTGCTGGTAATGGTTACTAGCCATACCAGCGGTAAGCCGGTCACCCAGACATATTGCAGTTTGCCGGATTTTATGAAAATTCCTGTAGCCACGCACAGTGCTATAGCCGCCAGCATTTGATTGGCAATGCCGAATAGCGGCCACAAAATATTGACCCCGCCGTTCGGGTCTATCACGCCGATGTAAAGAAAATAGCCCCAGGCCGACACCACCAGAGCACTGGTTAGAATAACTGAAGGTGTCCATGAGGTTTCCCCCATTTTTGGCCAAATATTACCGAGCATATCCTGCAACATAAAACGGCCTACACGCGTTCCTGCATCCAGTGTAGTGAGAATAAAAATGGCCTCAAACATGATGGCAAAGTGATACCACAAGGCCAGCAAACTTTCCCCAAAAGCACTGCCGAAAATACTCGCCATACCCACCGCCAGTGAAGGCGCGCCACCGGTACGCGCAAACAGCGTCGCTTCACCCATTTGCTGCGCCAGATTCTGCATTTGTTCGACGGTAACCGGGTAACCCCAGGAAGATATTTTTGCGACGGCATCGACAGCATCGGCGCCTACTACACCCGCCGAGCTGTTGATGGCAAAAAACACGCCGGGGTCCAGCACGGTAGCCGCTATCATTGCCATGATGGCAACAAACGATTCCAGCAACATGCCGCCATAACCGATCATGCGGATGTCTCGCTCATTGCTCAGCAGTTTGGGTGTAGTGCCCGATGCAATCAGCGCGTGAAAACCGGAAATCGCTCCGCAAGCAATCGTAATAAACACAAACGGGAATAATTTTCCGCCGAAAATAGGCCCCGTGCCGTCGATAAACTGTGTTATTGCGGGCATTTTCACCTCCGGCTGCAGCATGATAATGGCTACCGCCAACAACGTGATAGTACCCAGCTTCATATAGGTTGATAAATAATCACGCGGCGCCAATAATAACCAGACCGGCAAAATAGCCGCAGCAAAACCGTAAGCCATCACCCACCAGGCTAGTGTCAGACCTTCGTGATCGAACACGATGCGGAAGGTCTCATGTTCATCAATGAAGCGGCCACCCGCCACCGACAACAATAATAGAATTACCCCTAATAGCGATGCTTCCAGCACCTGCCCGGGCCGAAAATAGCGCATGTAAACACCCACAATCATGGCAATCGGAATGGTCGCCGATACCGTGAAAGTCGCCCATGGACTGTGCTTCATCGCGTTAACCACCACCAACCCTAGCACCGCAATCAGGATGATCATAATGGCAAAAGTCCCTATCAGTGCCGCCGTACCACCCAATGATCCGAGCTCGTCACGCGCCATCTGTCCCAGGCTTTTGGCATCGCGCCGGGTAGACAGAAACAGCGTCACCATATCCTGCACACAACCGCCCAACACCGCACCAAACAATATCCACAAAGTACCCGGCAGATAACCAAACTGCGCAGCCAATGTCGGTCCGACCAAGGGTCCAGGCCCTGCAATCGCCGCGAAATGGTGACCAAAGACTATCCATTTATTGGTAGGCACAAAATCACGGCCGTTATCCAGACGCTCCGCCGGTGTTGCGCGGGTGTCATCGACTATCAACACAGTGGCGGCAATCCACGCCGCGTAAAAGCGATAGGCAATTGCGTAAACACACAAAGCGGCGGTTATAAACCACAGCGCGTTGATGCTTTCGCCGCGATTTAGGGCAATGCCGCCGACGGCTGAGGCTCCGAGAATGGCGATAAGTACCCAGATGGAATGTTTTAGTAGCTTATTCATGATTCATTTTATTTGTTTTTATTTCAATTGTAAGACTGAGGCAATTATCCTGAAAAATAGCTGCATTACCATAGGATTATCGTCAATGACGGTATTCGTGCATTGAAATGCTGGTTTTTGGAGTTGAAAGACAGCTTGATAGGCTGGGTTAAAATAATTGATGTATCCAGAAATAATGCCTTGGGTAGATCGCAGCGTAGGCGACAAGTTATTATCCCGCGATGGAAGAGCCTGGAGTTTTTTAGCCGTCGCTTCAAGGTCTATGTTATAGACTGTCAAGCACGCTGTACCGTAAGCTGTTTTTAACTGCTGCTATTATACCGTGTTTTGAAAGCCAAATTTCGTCTCTCAGGTTGCGTTATATGTCGAAAAAACCGGTATTATAGCGGCGCTTATCTGCATTCTATAGAGCAGTCATGTACTCGCTTTGAAGCTCGCCCTTTACGAGGGGAGGCTTGTATCGAACCCGAGCGCGACCGCTATAAGAGACAGATTAGAAACCTTAAAACTCGGCTGAATACTCATTTTGAAGCATATTAAGGCGCGACTTGAAAGTGGCAGAGCTTTTGAATTTCTACCCGAAACCCTACTTAAGTATTTTTTAAGTTTTCACACTAAATAATTTTATGTTAATAAAAACGACATTTAAGCCAGCCTGGTGGTTAAATAATGCCCATTTACAAACGTTATACCCTGCTTTAATGAGAAAAATGTCACCGCCACCAGGGTCACGACGTGAACGTTTAATAACACCCGATAATGATTTTATTGATATAGATTGGTGCGGAGAAGGCAATCAACCGTTAATAATTTTATTACATGGCTTAACAGGCAGTTCTCAATCAGGCTACATCAAAGGCTTACAGATCGCTTTATTAACAGAGGGCTTTCGCAGTGTCGCATTAAATTTTCGGGGCTGTAGTGGTGAATATAACCGTTCAGCGCGGTGTTATCATTCAGGGGAGACTGAAGACATCAATTTTCTTTATCAAACGCTACGCCAACGGGAACCTGAGACGCCTTTCGCGGCCGTCGGCTTTTCGTTGGGCGGTAATGTGCTTTTAAAATGGTTAGGTGAACAAGGCAATAAGTTATCTCTATTTGCTGCCATAGCCGTTTCTGTTCCTCTAGTATTAAGTGCCTGTGCGACAAAACTTGATAATGGCTTTTCTAAAATCTATCGTGAAAATTTACTACGCGAATTAAAACACCATGTCCTGGCAAAGCAACGGCATTTGGAAAAGCTTGGTAAACTTAAAGAGGCCTGCAAAATTGAACAGCTAGGTGATTTAAGCTGCATTAAATCATTTTGGCAATATGATGACCGTGTAGTAGCAAGATTGCATGGATTTAAAAATGTACAAGATTATTATCAGCGTTCCA
Organism: Methylococcaceae bacterium NSM2-1; assembly: GCA_002256705.1. Lineage (GTDB taxonomy): Bacteria > Pseudomonadota > Gammaproteobacteria > Methylococcales > Methylomonadaceae > Methylobacter_C. The sequence goes on along the minus strand of NQJI01000089.1, from coordinate 4,254 downwards.
GTTCCCGGCAATTTCTTAAATCGATAGAGATAACTACGTTATTGATTCAAGCACTTGATGATCCTTTTATGACAGAAGAAGTTCTTCCTGATTTAGACGAACTATCATCGAGTATTCATCTGGAAATTACTCAAGGAGGAGGGCATGTAGGATTTGTTGCCGGCGAAATACCTTTTAAACCGGACTATTGGTTAGAACAACGTATTCCGGAATTTTTAAAGCAGCATCTATCTTTTGCTTGCATTAGTCCTGGTTGAACTATCTGCGTCTATCCTGCTGCGCTTCATTTTACGCACGATGAAAACAATAATTTTGTTAAGTGTGGACGGAATGCTAGCAAAAAGATATGCGATGAGAGCCTAATCTATCTAACTAATTATTAAATTCCCTAACCTAACCCGGCGGCCAAGTCATTTGTCGGCCACCCAGTAAATGCAAATGCAGATGATAAACTTCCTGTCCGCCTTTTTTGTTACAGTTAAACACAGTTCTATAGCCATCTTCAGACAATCCTTCCAGTTTAGCCAACTTTACTGCGGTTTGTAGTAATTGACCAGCCAGCAAGGTATCATCCAGATCGTTCAAGGTGGCAATATGGACCTTGGGGATAATAAGAATATGTACAGGGGCTTGAGGATTAATGTCTTTGAATGCCAGAACAGTATCATCCTCAAAAACCACATCCGGTTTAATAACACCTGCAACCATTTTGCAAAACAAACAATGAGTCATATTTTCACTCCTATAATCTATTGACCTGATCGATTGGATTTTCTTTTATATTTTGAACGATCACACAGCGGAAAATCAATGTTGGCCGGGTTAGGATGACGTAACCTACAAAATCATTTTTCGTCCATTAAATGCATGTGATAGGGTGCCACTATCAATAAACTCAAGTTCACCCCCCATAGGTACGCCATGCGCAATTCTGCTGGCCTGTACCTGATGTTTTCTGGCTATCTCGCCAATGAAATAGGCGGTTGCTTCACCTTCCACTGTTGAATTGGTGGCCAGAATCAGCTCTTTAATGGTACCCGTTGCCAGGCGTTGTTCCAGTAAATTCAGGCCAAGTTCATCAGGGCCTATGCCATCCAGCGGCGATAATCGCCCATGCAACACAAAATAGCGTCCTTTGAACACAGTTGCCTGATCGACAATCCAGACATCAGCGGGACTTTCAACTATGCAAATGAGGGCGTTATCTCTTGAGTTGTCGGCACAGATTTCACAAAGAGAGTGTTCAGTAAGTGTGCGGCACTGCTGGCAATGGCCAATGTTATCGATTGCATGTAGCAGTGTTTCGGCCAGCGTTTTTGCGCCATTGCGATCGCGCTGGAGTAGATAGAATGCCATGCGTTGCGCCGTTTTTGGACCAACCCCTGGCAAGCAACATAAATTTTGTATCAATTGCCCTAATAAGCCTTTCTTTTGCATATTAAAAAGGCAGTTTGAATCCGGGAGGCAAAGGAATTCCGGAGGTTATATCAGACATTTTTTCTTTTTTCATTTTGGCTACTTTATTGACGGCATCATTAATGGCCGCAGCAACCAGGTCTTCGAGCATGTCTTTATCTTCACCCAGTAATGAATCATCAATAGTTACTTTTCTGGCTTCGCGTTTACCGGTCATCACGATAGTCACTAAACCGCCGCCGGATTCCCCCTGAACTTGCATCAGAGCCAGTTCTTCCTGTGCTTTCTTCAGGTCTTCCTGCATTTTTTGGGCTTGCTGCATAATATTGCCTAATGCATTTTTCATTTTTTTTCCTCTCTAGTGTTATACGGGCTCTATGGTGCCGGGCATAACCCGCGCATCAAAATGGTCTTTTAAAGCCAGAATGTTATGATCTGAATTAATGGCCTCAACAGCTGCTTGCTGTTTATCTTCGCGCTCTTTAGTCAATTGAACGGCTGGTGTATCCTGCGTGGTTTTTTTAGCCTTTATGACCAGCTTAAGCGGTGTACCCCGATAGGCCTGTAATGCTTTTTGTAAGGTTTCTTCTGCCCGGGTGCCTCTGATAAAATCCGGGTCTACTATCAAGGTGCAGACTTTATCATCAATATTTTCCAGCACACAATTATTGGCGAACTCTCGGGTCGGCCCAGTAAGCTTCATTGCGACAATCATTGAAAGCCAATCACACTCGCCGGCATCAACAGTAGATTCGTTGCGATGCACTGTCCCCACATCAGGTTGAGGCGTTTTTATTTGAGGTTTAGCAGCAATCTGCTGGATTTGAACCGGTTTGACAGCGTTTTGTTCCAGCGATACGGGTTTAAATGTCAGCATGCGTAACATGACCATTTCAAAACCACTACGGGGATCCGGCGCTAGATCGAGGTCTTTTTGTCCCACCAGACCAATCTGATAAAAAAGCTGAACATCTTCAGGGGTAAGCAGGGAGGACAATGCCGCAAGCATGTCACCATCAAAATCATGATCAACTGCCGTAGGTATTTGTTGAACCAATGCGACACGATGCAGGACCTGAAGTATCTGTTAGCGATTTCGTTGATTTTATCCAGAATCGCCACAGCATCGCCCTGAGCTAAAGCGATTAATATGTCATCAACCGGTTGCTGTGCAACAGTGCCCAGCATGGCTCTGACATCTTCTGTCGTCACTTTGCCATTGCCATAGACGATGGCTTGATCCAGCAAGCTTAAACCATCACGCATGCTGCCGTCAGCAGCGCGGGACAATAATTTTAACGCGGCGGCTTCAAATTCAATGTTCTCCTGCTGTAGTATGAACTCCATCTGGGTGAAAATCTGAGCCGGCAGCAATCGTTTCAGATTAAACTGCAAGCAACGGGACAGTACGGTAACCGGAATTTTGTGCGGATCTGTGGTAGCTAGCAGGAATTTTACATGCGGAGGAGGTTCTTCCAGCGTTTTTAACAAGGCATTGAAGCTATGCCCGGACAGCATGTGAACTTCATCGATTAAATAGACTTTATAGCGGCCATGATTGGGAGCATATTGAGCGTTGTCCAGTAAGTCGCGGGTATCTTCAACTTTGGTACGGGATGCTGCATCAACTTCGATTAAATCCAGAAATCGCCCTTCATCAAGATCCCGGCAAACGCTACACACGCCGCAAGGATTAAAATCCTGGAGATTTTCGCAATTTATAGCTTTGGCTAGAATTCTGGCTATTGTGGTTTTGCCTACGCCCCGTGTTCCGGTAAATAAATAGGCATGATGAAGCCGATTATGTTGCAAAGCGTTGATTAACGATTTGACGACATGTTCTTGTCCGACGACTTCTGTGAAATTATGAGGACGCCATTTTCTGGCGAGAACCTGGTAATTCATTGCAGGCTCGTAAAGGTAGTATCTGAATTTGGGCGGTAATCGTACCAGCCACATCCCGGCACACGAATCTGCTGCTACCGTTGCTTCCTTCCGGACCTGGCGGGGTTTACAGCGTATCGTTGCGAGAGGACCGACACGATCACCATTATGCTTCAGCCGTAGTGGCTAAAAGACGGCTATTATCGTTGAAAAATTATTATAATACAAGCCAGGATGTAAAAATTTTTTTAAAAAGCTTCAGGCGGGGAATCAGTCCGGCACGCAGGAACGAGTATTTTCCGGCACCGGAAGCGCCGAGGATGACGAACAGCTTTTTGTCGTTGCTGTCGCGAATGCCGCGAAAGGCGTCCAGACCTCGCAGGATTTCCACATCGCGGCCGAAAAATACTGCGGCGTCATAAACGTCAAGTGCTTGCAAGCCACGGTATGGCTCACGATCGGGATCGTGTTTGGGCGGCCAGGGGAAAAAATCGGCATTGAGCCCGGCTTTCTGCAAACCGAGTTTAAGCCGTTTGAGGCCGTCAACAAGGAATGGAATCTTCTGTTCATGTTGTCGATGCGAGAACTGAATGATTTCCTTGGGGCCATCGCAGCCTAACTGGCAAAGTTGCCATTCGGCGATCATTTCCGTCGGTAGTTCGTCTATCGGTACTTCCTTGAGAACCACCCAGAAAATCAGTTTGTGCAGGTTTTTGGCAAGCAAAAACTCGGCTAAACACCATTTGGATTTGGCCCAGGCCGGGGAAACGACGAATAAGACCGCTTCGCAACGGTCGGCTGCTTTACGAAGTGCTTCCTGCCAGCGTTCTCCCACCGCCAAGCCGCGTTCGGGATCGACATCCAAAAATACGTCCTCATCGCCCCAGCCGTTGTCGGCCAACCAATGTTTCAGGGCGACGGCTTCAATTTCGTCAAAGCTGGAATGACTGAGGA
>NQJI01000088.1 GCA_002256705.1 Methylococcaceae bacterium NSM2-1 | reverse complement strand
CGGCAATCCCTGCCGAGATGACGAGTTGTGTAGATACCTATGCCTTTTTGTCATTACAGTATTTTGGCAAAAACACATAAGTATTGCCGCCCGCTGATCATCCGTCATAGAATGCCCGTTCCTATTTATTTCTCTTTTTGGGGTTTTGTAATGTCAGATACAATTTGGTTTAGAACCGGTGAAGCAACGGTATTTTCCAGCGAAGGCCAGGGCACGGATGCCATGCCTGAAATACTTATTGGCAGTGTGAAAGGACCCGCGGGCAATGCCTTTGCTACCCTGATGGGACAAACTGAAGGTCATACCCGCATGTTTGCCATCCGCGCCTGTAACCAGCAAGTGCGCCCCGCTACACTGATAGTCCCTAAAGTCACCATTAAATCCACTGCTTATGTGAATTTATTTGGCGGGCCCGTGCAGTCGGCCATTGCCGATGCCGTTCTTGACAGCGTCATCGCAGGCGTAATTCCCGCCGATCAAGCCAATGAACTGTGCATCATTGCGATGCTATGGATAGCCCCGGAATGCGCGACTAATCCTGACGTGGATCGTAAGGATTTATATCGCACCAACTACGAAGCCATGAAGCTGGCTATTTCCCGTGCCATGAGCAATTCACCCAGCATTGAAGAATTAATCGCCAACCGGCATAAAATTGTCCACGAAATGTACGATCCTGAAACCGGCGAGTCCCAGTGGTAGCTTGGTAGGGTACGCTGTGCGTACCATTGAATGTCAAAAGATATGCACAGCGTACCCTACCAGGCTTTTCGACCCCACAAGGCGGTCAAGGCAAGTAGTCCGTATGGCAGTGGAACGGAATACGGGGAATCATGGAATGAACTCTCCCACATTTCCTTGAGCGCTTGCTACGGACAATCCGAACCGAACATAACGGCGTATTTTTTGAAATAGAGTGGTTGCATGCTTAACGACAATCGCCTGAAAATTATTGTAGCCATCACAGCCGTCTCCATTATCGCAGTATTTAGCATGGATCCCATTGCCCAGGATCCGGCCTACCATCATTTTGCCGACCGGCGCGGCACACTCAATATACCAAATATTTACAACATACTTTCCAGCCTTCCCTTTGTTATTATCGGCATCATGGGCATGCGGCTAGTCGCATTGGGCCGGGCGTCCGGCGGATTGGTCGAGTTGCAAGCCGTATACATGACGTTTTTTGCCGGCGTGTTTCTGACCGGTTTTGGCTCCGTTTACTATCACTACCATCCTGATAATCAGACTCTCCTTTGGGATCGTCTGCCGATGACAATTGCATTCATGGCTTTTTTCAGTGCCATTGCAGGCGAAACCATTTCGTCGCAAATGGCCTTGAAATTATTTATCCCTTTGCTGGTGTCAGGTATTGCTTCAGTAGTCTACTGGCATGTTTCGGAACTCAATGGTCACGGCGATTTGCGCGCTTACGTGCTGGTGCAGTTCCTGCCAATATTGCTAATCCCGCTGATTCTATGGCTTTTTAATTCCCGATTAAACGGAATCAAGTACATTTGGGGCGTTATCGTTGCCTATGCCGTCTCGAAACTCATGGAGTTTTTCGATGCCCGGATTTATAGCTCATTGGGCGTAATCAGCGGCCACTCACTGAAACACTTAATCGCCGCATTCGCTGCGTTTATTTTTTATCGGGCGTTGCGAAATCGGCAAATACTGTCAATTTAGTGTTGTATTGAAATTACGGCTTGCTGAGTAAAAATTGCGCTACAGCACTTGGTAAAAGGCATATCTGAGGAAAATCTTAAAAATCCGCTAGCAATCCAGGTATCCCGATACGTTGTATGTGCAGGGCATTTTTTCCTTCTTCATAAGCGAGCAGTTTTCCTTCTTTTTGCCAAAGTCTAAAAGCCAGGGAATAGGATAAAACACGAATAGGATAATCGCGTGGCAGCAGCTGCAAATAAGGCTGTATGGTAACAAAATCAGTCGCGCCATACTGTTGCATGATGAATCGAAGACCTCCGTTAGCGGGGCCGATATTATAGGCTAGCAGGCCCAGAAACAAATCATCATTCATCTCAGCCAGATAGTATCTGAATGTGGCAGCCGCAAGGAATGCATTGTGCCGGGGGTTGAGTAATGAAAGCTGGTGTTCTGACAGATGCTTGCCGGCCTGTTCGACTACAACTTTTGGCACCTGGGTAATTTGAAATAAACCGCGTCCTCCGTCTGCGCTATCGCGGGGCAAAAAGGAAGACTCTGTCGCGGCGATGCCTTGCAAAAGATTAGGATCAATATCAAATTCCCTGGCCGCTTCCTTGATGACCGGATTATATTCCTGTGCGCGATTAACCAAACGCTGCAATTGCGCCGAATCATAACGACGGTAGGCGGCATAAACCTGATGAGCCAGTGTAACCCTGCCTGCCTCCTGCTTGCCACCGACCAGCGTGCGAAAGTGACCGCGTGCCAAGGCGAATTGATCCTGCATGGAGAACCAGCCGATAACCAACGCAATACAGATAGACAGAATCGGCGGCAATAACGATGCCCTGTCCTGAGACCATTTTCGCAGCTTCCACCAGCCTATCAGCAAGCCAGCCATCGCCACAATCAATCCCAAAATGCCGATTGCAAAAGGCAACAGACTGGTAAAAAAGCTGGTGCCTGAAAACCGGTTAGCCGAATAACCTAAAATAACCATGATGGCTGAAACCGTAGTTATCAACAAGCCTATCACTTCAAGAGTGATTAAGAGTAACCTGTGTCTGAAATTGCCAACTGGCGGCTTGGTTATCGCTTTTTTTGATACTTGCCGTGTCGAGCGAGCCCGTGGTTTACGTTCGGGACTGGCCTCGGGTTTGATCTTCACCGGCTTACGTTCGGGACTGCCCTCGGGTTTGACCTTCGCCGGCTTCCGTTCGGGACTGCCCTCGGGTTTGACCTTCACCGGCTTACGTTCGGGACTGCCCTCGGGTTTGACCTTAACCGGCTTACGTTCGGGACTGCCCTCGGGTTTGACCTTCGCCGGCTTGGGTGGGGCAACAGGTTTATTCATCAGAAAAAGTATTAAGATCTACAAACATAATCGATTTTACCTTTTGGGATTGGTGTTGATCAATAACACGGAGAGTATAAGGATGAACTCCGCTTACTCCTACAGCAATCATGATTTTACATTAAGCACCCTTGGATTCAGCAAAACTCTCTGGCCAAACAGGCTACAGCAACTGCTGGCGCGCAATCTGCCGCCGTTAACCCTGTTTGATTTGCAAATTCCGGAAAAAAGTCAGAAAAGTCGAGGTAAGGATAACCGGACAACTGCGCAAGTTGTTTTACCAGAAACCGCCCCACACCAGCGCCTATCATCGGCTTGTTTTTAAGGGTCGCTACGTTCTGAATGCGGTATTCACAACCTTGCTGTATCTTTTGTAATTGTTGGGCGCGAATGTTTTCAGCAAATTGTTGCCAGCGGGGCAGTTCTTCAGGAAAAAAATCACTGCCTGTCATGCGTGATAGTCGTCTGGCACTGGCAGTTATGGATTTTTCTGCACCATCCGCCGTTTCGGTCTGGTCGTGTAATTCGTTGAGTTCTCCGGTAACGCGGTAAACATCGGCCATCGTAGCGAAATACTCTGCCATTAAGCCAATTTCCTGATCTTGATCGCGCGCGGTCTGTGCTACCGCCATCACTGCCGTTCTAACAATGCCTGTATAAATAAGTTCCCGTGATAATAAGCGCTGGTAATCGGTGTAGCCTTGTGCCAAAACTTTGCCGTCATTTAGCAGAAGTATATCTGTGGTGGTGCTGCCTATATCGACAAAAAGTCCGCTACCCACCTTTTGTGCCGCAAAAGAAGCACTGGCCAGCCAGTTTGCAGAAGCTATAGCTTGATAATGGCTGGCTTCGACCTGCTCGAATTCCAGAAACCCCTCCAGGCCTGCAAATATTAAGCACCGTTTTTGAGGTAACAGCGTCGCCATGGTATTGATGATTTGCTTAACGCCCTCTTCCCGATGCTCAAACAAATCAACCAGCTCTCCGGTCATGGTGATAGCATGACGATAATGCGCACCGGATGCTTCTTGCATTATACGAGTTGCAGCATAGTGCAATTGATCCAGTCCTTTCCATAACGGACAGGGCTGTTGGTAAACGGCTATAATCTCACCCGCCGGATTAATAACTGCCGCTTTAACATGCGCCCCGCCTATATCCCAGCCAATCATATTAGTCTGACTCATTTCGCTTCACTTTAATGGTTACGGGTTGGTTGCAAACTGCTTTTATACATGGTTTGCCTTCCAGCAATTGCAGGACGTTTTCGGCGACATTAATACCCAATGCGGCATTAATACCCACGAATGACGTGGTCAGGCGCGGATTTATTTCAAGCACGAGTTGTTGTTCCGGCGTTTCTATTAAATCAATGCCGACGTAGCCCCATAATTCGGGCAAAGCGTTAGCGATATTATCGACTAAATCCTGATACACGCTTGGATCAGAATCATGATTGACAATGATTTTTGACAGATGATATTGCTGTTTGATAATGTCGAATTGCTGCAAATTGGCGCACAATAACCAGCCAATGCCATGTTTGAACAGGCAGGATAAACTGGTTTTATTGCCTTGAATATGAGGCTGAATGACATATTGACCTTTTCGTGAGTGCATCTGCTCAAAATCTTGCCGGTCAGTCAGTATATAACTGTCTGCACAGCCTACACCATCGACGGGCTTTACTAGCCATTGCTCGACTTTGCAGGTCGGACTGGCAGAGCTTAACTGGGCAAGCTCTTGCGCCAAATGCTGAGTATCACTGTCGCCAACCCAAGTTGCATTCGTGAACGTTCGAGTTGGCACAGTGGCAATATGATGCCGTTTAAGATATTGATAGGTGTTCAATTTATTGCCTGTTATAGCAACAGCACGGACAGGTGATGTTAATAATCTTTTACCCAAACACTCAACAGTTTGACAAAGTGTTTGTAAAATACCGTCAAACTCGGGGGCTATCGGCCATACTGCATCACAATGCAATACTAATCGGGCAAATTCTTCATGACTATTTTGTTCCGGTTTGATGATAACCGTGTCAAACCCGGCTGTGTTTATTGAGCCGTTAACGCGATCATCCAGCATAACCACGAGTTCCAGGTCGCTCTCGTCCTCATGCTCTGCGTGGGAATGTAAGTTATCGAGTAACGCTTGCAGCATCAAACGTCCTTCACTTGCCAGCGAATCCGGCAGTTCCTGCTTATTAAAGCCGCCGCCGGTGATATACTCAAATATTAAAATTTTCATAGTCACATTTTATCATTGGAACAACGGCAAGCGGTTTTACCCATGAAAATAATTCCAGTAATCGATTTAAAAGACGGCGTTGTTGTTCATGCCCAACAAGGGATGCGTGAACAATACCAGCCCATTAGTACTGACTTGTGCCAGTCCGCGGACATTTATCAGGTTATCGAAGCATTTCTGGGGGTTTGTGACTTTGATACGATTTATATTGCTGATTTGAATGCCCTTACTCATCAGGGTGACCATGACCTTTTAATCACTGATGTGTTAACTTCTTTCCCGCACATACTGTTCTTGATAGATAGAGGCTATCAACGCTTTAAAAAGTATCCCGGTAATTATTTACCCGTGTTAGGCAGTGAATCTTATAGCGATGAAACAGTTTTAGAACTTAAAGCTTACAATAAGCGCTTTATTCTTTCTCTGGATTATTCGATTTCCAAGGCGCTGGGTGCAAAAAGTCTTTTTTCTAATCAGGATTTGTGGCCGGATACTATTATCATCATGACCTTAAATCGGGTTGGCAGTAATCAGGGGCCTGATCTGGATAAGTTAAACTGGTTTTGCAGGCAATATCCGCATAAACATTTTATTGCCGCTGGAGGCATAAGAAATACCGCTGATTTACAAGCTTTAAAGCAGGTGGGTGTGCAACAGGCGCTTATTGCCAGCGCGCTACATTCTGGGGCTATTACGCGTAAAGATATTAAAAACCTGTAGACAAAAAAATACCCCGGCAAGCCGGGGTATTTTCAACAACCTATGCAAGGTGCGTTATGTGCACCGTGCTAACAACTTATTCGTTGTTAACTGCGAACGGATGTTTAGCTGTCTTCTTTGCAGCAACAACTTCTTTAGCTGTTGGTGATCCGGCAACAGCACGTTTCAGGGCTTCTTTAGTTGCTGCATAGTTGAATTTTTCAATTTTTGCATCGTCTTCAGCTTGCCAGTGAATGAATACACCTACAGAAATGAATAAATCGTCAGCTTCGTCAGCCGGGATTGTGCCATCTTCTACACAATCAGCAACAGCCATAGCAACAGCGCGTTG
>NQJI01000087.1 GCA_002256705.1 Methylococcaceae bacterium NSM2-1 | reverse complement strand
TGTGGTCAACTGGTCGGGCAAGTTGAGGATAAAAGTCGCAGACACCTTAAGCTAAAGGCAACAGGTTCAGAGCGTGCTGCCTGACACATCAAAAATAATTAATTGTCTTGTTGGCCTGTTTTTAACACTTGTATTTACTTCTTGCGCTTCATCGACCGGTACCAAAAATGATGATTCTGCCAGTATCTATTTGCAACTGGGGGTGCGCTACATGGATCTGAACAAGCTGGAAGTAGCTAAAGAGAACTTACAGCTGGCATTAAAAAAAGATCCCGATAATGCTCAGGTACATAATGCATTTGCTTTTTTGTATGAAAAATTGAATGACTATGACCAAGCCAAGGAACATTATGAAATGGCGCTGGGTGTGTCACCGGATGATTGGAGCGTACAAAACAACTTTGGCCGTTTCCTCTGCGACCGTGGCGAATATGAACAAGGCATGGCTTTATTGAATCAGGCTATTTCGACTCAATTAAACGATAGGCAGTGGCTGGCATTAACAAATGCCGGACGTTGCCAACTGGCAATGAAACAACAACAGGGTGCCAAGGCTTACTTTAAGCAAGCGCTGATACTTAACAACACTTACGCGCCTGCATTGCTGGAAATGCAAAAAATCAGTTATCAAAACGGCGAATATTGGGCGGCAAAAGGCTATCTACAACGCTACCTGAGCGTTGCAGCGCATACGTCAGGAACTTTATGGTTCGGTATGCAAACAGAACGAGCATTAGGTAATGCTGCGCTGGCAAAAGAATACCAAAACTTGTTAATGGAAAAATTTCCACTTTCAGATGAAGCAAAACAAATCAAGCCTGTTTTACAATAACAGGCCATTCTGACCAATATGGCTAATAATATACAAGCAATTCGCGGGATGCACGATGTGCTTCCCGAGCAAACACCACTCTGGCAGTACGCGGAACAAATGATAAGAGACGCGCTGGGTGCCTATGGCTATAGTGAAATCCGGCTGCCGATTGTAGAAAAGACAGAACTTTTCAAGCGCTCTATTGGTGAAGTGACCGATATAGTCGAAAAAGAAATGTACACCTTTGAGGATCGTAACGGAGATTCCTTAACCTTGCGCCCGGAAGGGACGGCAGGCTGTCTTAGAGCCTGTCTGGAGCATGGGCTGTTACATAATCAGGTGCACAGGTTATGGTATTACGGCCCCATGTATCGCCATGAACGCCCGCAAAAGGGACGTTATCGCCAGTTTATTCAATTGGGTGTTGAAACTTATGGCATGTCGGGTCCTGATATCGATGCTGAATTGATTCTGATTATGGATCGCTTATGGAAAAAGCTGGGTATCCGCGATAAAGTGCGCTTGCAGCTGAATTCCCTGGGCACTATTGCTGAACGGCTGGCTTATCGGGAAACATTGGTCGGCTATTTCCAGGAGCACCTGGATGAGCTGGATGAAGACAGTTTACGCCGGTTGGAGACCAATCCCTTGCGGATTCTGGACACCAAGAACCCGGCCATGCAAAACCTGGTTGCCAATGCGCCCGAATTAATGGCTTATCTGGGCGATGAAAGCCTGAAACATTTCAATGCATTAACCGAAACATTAAACGATCTGGGGATCAGCTACGAACTTAATTCCAGATTGGTGCGCGGACTGGATTATTACAGCAAGACTGTTTTTGAATGGGTGACTGATGAACTGGGTTCACAGGGCACTGTGTGTGCGGGTGGACGCTATGATGGTCTGATAGAGCAGTTGGGTGGCAAACCCAATTATGCCGTGGGTTTTGCAATGGGCATTGAACGCTTGTTGGCTTTGATGGAAACGTTGGGTAATGTCCCGGTTGCAAGAACCGTTGATGTGTACATGATTCGTGTCGGTGAAACTGCCGAACGGGAAGGCTTGCGTTTTGCTGAAATTATCAGAAATGAGGTGCCAGGATTGAAGCTGCAAGTGAATTGCGGCGGCGGCAGTTTTAAAAGTCAGTTTAAAAAAGCTGACAAATCAGGCGCTGAATATGCCATTATTTTGGGCGACGATGAAGTCAGTCGAGGCGAGGTCAGCGTCAAATCGTTACGTAGCGAGCAGGAACAGCAAACGCTATCCCGGGAACAAACGTGTGCCTTTTTGCAAGAGCTATGTAGGTTAGCGTAGCGTAACCCCGCCTGCGCAATACCTGCTATTTTTAAAAATACAAACAAGAGAAAGCCAGTGGAAATTTACGAAACAGAAGAAGAACAACTTGACGCATTAAAAAGATGGTGGAAAGAAAATGGACAGTCGACGATTATAGGTCTGGTCCTTGGTATTGCTGTCATTCTGGGCTGGAACTATTGGCAAGATCATAAGAAGGCTCAGGCGGAGCAGGCGTCATCGTTATATAGTCAATTAATTCTGGCGATTGAGGCAGACAAAAAAGACAGCGCAGAGAAACTGGCTGAGCGCATACAGGAACAATACCCCAAGACCCAATATGCAGCCTATAGCGGCCTGTTGCTGGCAAAATTAAAAGTTCAGCAAGGTGATACAGCTAAAGCACAAGCAATTCTGAAGGGCATAGCCGCGGGGTCGAATAAGGAGTTGAGCAACATTGCCAAGATCAGGCAGGTTCGTTTGATGCTGGCTAGCGGCGAATATGAACAGGGATTGCAGTTGATTAACGATGTCGATCCGGCAACATCATCCAGTTTTTCAGGTAACTATGATGAATTGGTGGGTGATTTGTATGTTGCCCTGGATCGTTTGGATCAGGCGCGAAGTTCTTATCAAAAAGCATTGGAAAATGGCCACAAGTCACCGTTATTGCAATTTAAAATTGATGATTTGACCGCATCTGAAAAAATAGAAATTCAAAAATAATGCGCCTGATTACGCTTTTATTGTTTTGTTTGGCTTTGGCAGGTTGCGCTGCATTTGATACCCTTAATGAGTCTGTTTCCGGTATTTCCGATTATCCCGCAATTGGCTCTGGCAACATACTGGCAGCAGATAGGGATGGATTGGTTCAGGTCAGAGATTTGAGCACGGGTCGCCTGGTATGGGAAGCAGAGACGGACGTGCATTTTTCCGCCGGGCCTGGTCTGGGTGTTGGAACCGTCATTTTGGGTTCCAGTGATGCAGAAGTCGTTGCCTTGAATAGTGAAAACGGTGAGGTGCTTTGGAAGTCCGAGGTATCCAGCGAGGTGCTTTCTGTGCCGGTTATTGCCAATGGCATTGTGGTCGTTCGCACTACGGATGGTGCGATTATTGCCCTCAATGAAAAGAATGGCGGAAAACTGTGGAGTTATGAACATAACGCACCTGCTTTAAGTGTGCGTGGAATCGGCGCCCCCATTATTGTCGAGGATAATGTGATCGTTGGTTACGATAATGGCAAGCTGATGGCATTGCGTTTAACCGATGGCAAATATGTCTGGGAAACCAGTGTCGCCATTCCCAAAGGACGATCTGAGGTTGAAAGGCTGGTGGATCTTGATGTTGATCCGATAGAAGTGGGAGGCGTGATTTATATTGCCAGTTATAATGGCGGAGCCGCAGCCATTTCGGAATTGGATGGAGATGTGTTGTGGCGTAATGAATCTATTTCTTCCTATACCGGCTTGAGTCATGATTTCCGGTATCTGTATTTATCAGATTCGACCGATGATGTTTGGCAGCTGGAACAGCGCGGTGGCGCGTCACTATGGAAACAAAAGGAATTGCATCAAAGAAAATTAACAGCTCCGGCTGTCTATGAAAGCTATGTCGTGGTAGGCGATTTTGAAGGTTATGTGCATTGGTTGTCTACCAGTGATGGGAGGCAACTTGGTCGTATAAAAGTTGCGGATAGTGCAATCGATGCCAAACCTATCGTGGTAGATAATACCGTTTATATTTATGCAAAAGACGGCACACTTGCCGCTTTAAAAACCCGGTCACCTTAACACTATGTTACCTGTAATAGCCCTGGTAGGGCGCCCTAATGTCGGCAAGTCCACATTATTCAATTATTTAACCCGCAGTCGGGAAGCCCTGGTCGCGGATTTCCCAGGGTTAACCAGAGACCGGCAGTATGGCCGTGTGAAGCACGGCGATCGTGCGTGCCTGGTTGTCGATACCGGTGGTATAGCCGATGATGCAGAAGGCATAGAAAGCTTTGCCAGAAAGCAGGTGCAAATTGCATTGGAAGAAGCAGACATCGTGTTATTTATGGTCGACGCCCGCGAAGGACTCAGTGCTTCAGATAAAGTCATTGCCGATACCCTGAGGAAGCTGGATAAACCGGTAATATTGGTAACAAACAAGGTTGATGGTATTGATGCCACAATAGCGGCTTCAGACTTCTATTCACTGCTAATGTCGGTAAATCGACCCTGGTTAATCGGCTGCTGGGTGAAGAAAGGGTTATTGTGTTCGATGAGCCCGGCACTACACGCGATAGCATTTATATTCCATTTGAACGCAATGGCAAACAGTTTACGCTGATTGATACGGCGGGAATGCGTAGACGATCCAGAGTTTCTGAGACCATTGAAAAATTCAGTGTTATTAAAACGTTGCAAGCGATTGAAAAATCAAATGTTGTTATTTATTTGATTGATGCACGGGAAGGCATTACCGATCAGGATGCTCATTTACTGGGCCTGGTTCTGGAAGCGGGAAGGGCGTTGATTATTGGTCTCAATAAATGGGATGGTATAAGTACCGAGCAAAAAAACACCATTAATCGACAATTGGATGTGAAATTGTCCTTTCTTGATTTTGCTGAAAAACATCCCATTTCCGCGCTGCATGGCAGCGGTGTTGGCAAATTGTTTGATGTTGTACATAAACTGTATGATTCAGCGATGCTTGATATGTCAACGCCTGCGTTAACCCGAATACTTAAAGAAGCGACTGTTGCGCATCAACCGCCAATAGTGAACACGCGTCGAATCAAGTTAAAATACGCACACCAGGGCGGGCGAAATCCGCCTATTGTGGTTATTCATGGCGTACAAACAGATGCGTTGCCGACTTCCTACAAGCGTTATTTGATGAATTATTTCCGTGACAAGCTAAAGTTGTCAGGGACACCGATACGTCTGGAATTTAAATCACCGGTCAATCCTTTTCACGGGCAAAAAAAGAAGCTCACCGAGTGGGAAGTACAAAAGCGTCTACGTTTGGCGAAGCGAGCAAAACCTAAGAAAGAATGAGGTGCAAGGCTAAAGGTTAAAACCCCTTGAACCTTTAACCTGATTTTTATCAACTTCATAAGAAGGATTAAGTAATGGCAACTATTACATTTCAAGGTAAACCACTTCATACATCTGGCGAATTACCGGCAGTGGGCATCAAAGCCCCCGATTTTTCACTGGTCAATGGTAAATTAGCGGATGTGACTCTGGCAACATACGCTGGTAAAAAGAAAGTACTGAATATCGTACCGAGTCTGGATACTCCCACTTGCGCCGCTTCGACGCGCAAATTCAACGAGAAAGCGTCACACTTGTATAACACCGTTGTATTGGTTATTTCTGCTGATTTACCGTTTGCACAATGCCGATTTTGTGAAGTAGAAGACTTAAAACATGTGATTCCTTTATCAACATTCCGTTCAGGTTTTGCCGATGACTATGGTGTAAAGCTGGCTGATACCTTTCTTGCCGGGTTAACCGCCCGGGCTGTCATCATTATTGATGAGCATGACAACGTTGTTTATACGCAATTGGTGAGCGAAATAGCTAACGAACCGGATTACGAAAGCGCGTTGGCGGCGTTGTAAATAACAGGTAGTCTTAAAGCTGTTTTAAAAAGATCAGCAGGAAACCATAAAAAATAAGCAGTGGCGCTGTGAGTGACTCTATGGAGATTCCTCGGAATCTCAAGATCATTTCAATACCGGAAAATTAAACAAGGTGTCTGGATTGTTCACGAAAGCTAAAATGTGGGGGATCCAATCGACTTTAGCAGCGAGATGGCCTGGCGATTATTGTCTTTAGCGGCCCGCATTAGGCTCGCGTCCATTCTATGCTGTACTTTGTGTCGCGAGCACGCGACCTGGCTCCCAATGACTTGACGCCGTCTCGAATGGACTTATATTTTGACTATGTTTCCCCTATCACTCCATCTTCGTCAAAACCCTCCGGCCCATACGAGCTATGTGAGGGCGTCGTACGCCGTTCCGCTAAAGCTACACTTTCTATGCTCCTTCATTGATTAGCCACTATTCAATCCCATTGGCAATCCAAAAACAAAGGTGTTAGTTATCTTTAGTTTGTTTAGCAGCTTGGTTTTATGGATAATGTACCAATGGTTTCAGGATTTTCAATAGATTCAAGAGTTTCAATACAAGGTTTGGCGATATGACAGAACTGATGAGTAGCGGAGTCGAATTGATGTTTGCCGGAATGGGCATTGTGTTCCTTTTTTTGACCATGCTGGTGGTCGCGATCAATATTATGTCATCATTGGTGCAGCGTTTTTTTCCAGACGCACCAACCCTCGTGGTAGCTGCTACTACTGTATCCAGCGGCATTGATAAAAGCATCATTGCAGCGATTACGGCAGCGGTGCATCAGCACCGAAGCAAGCATAAATAAAGTTAAGAATTTTTGGTTAGATGTCTGTGGCGTTTGACTATTATTGGTTTGTGTTTAACGCATTCAAACGACCCGAAAGGTCAATGTTTAAAAGCCTGCAAAGGTTCCTGGAGAAAAATTAAGAATGGCAAAAGATAAAAAAAAGCCACTGGCTATCACTGAAGTTGTCTTGCGTGATGCTCATCAATCAATCTTAGCCACTCGTTTACGCATAGAAGATATGCTGCCGATATGTGAAAAGCTCGACCAGATCGGTTACTGGTCTATCGAATCATGGGGTGGCGCTACTTTTGATGCGTGTATCCGTTATCTGGGTGAAGACCCTTGGGAAAGATTGCGCTTGCTGAAAGCGGCAATGCCTAAAACGCCGCAGCAAATGTTGCTGAGAGGACAAAATATTTTAGGCTATCGACATTATGCCGATGATGTTGTTGATAAGTTTGTCGAGCGCTGTGCAATCAATGGTATTGACGTGTTCCGTATCTTTGATGCGATGAACGACATGCGTAACATTGAACACGCGGTAAAAGCAGTACTCGCTACCGATGCTCATGCCCAAGGAACTATTTCCTACACTACCAGTCCCGTACACACCGTGGATACGTGGGTCAATCTGGGTAAACAAATTGAAGATATGGGGGCGCATTCCATCTGTATTAAAGACATGGCCGGTTTGCTTAAGCCTTACGAGGCCTTTGAACTGGTCAGTCGCTTGAAAAAAAGCACCCGGATTCCCATACATTTGCATAGTCATGCTACGACTGGATTAAGTGTGGCCAGCATAATCAAAGCTGCTGAAGCGGGCATAGATAATGTCGATACGGCCATTTCAACGCTGAGCATGACTTATAGTCACAGCGCAACCGAGACCATTGTTGCCAGTCTTGAAGGCACAGCGCGTGACACGGGGCTGGATTTGGTTAAACTGGAAGAAATCGCGCATTACTTCAGGGACATACGCAAAAAATACGCTCAGTTTGAAGGCAGCCTGAAGGGTGTAGACAGCCGTATTTTAATCGCTCAAGTTCCTGGCGGCATGTTGACCAACATGGAGAGCCAATTAAGAGAGCAGGGTGCGGCTGACAAATTCGATGAAGTCATGCACGAAATTCCACGTGTGCGTGAAGATTTGGGTTTTATTCCACTGGTGACACCCACTTCACAAATCGTGGGTACACAAGCGGTTATAAATGTCATAAGTGGCGAACGCTATAAAACCATCACCAAGGAAACAGCGGGGGTATTGAAAGGAGAATACGGAGCAACTCCAGCGCCTGTTAATAAACAACTCCAAGACAGAGTGCTGGAAGGTGGACATCCCATTACCTGTCGCCCAGCCGATTTAATAGAGCCGGAAATGGATAAGCTGATTGCCGAGGTAAAGGAAAAAGCCAAAGCCGAAAATGTAAAACTCGCTAAAAATATCGAAGAAGATGCATTAATCAATGGCATGTTTGCTCAGGTCGGTTGGAAGTTCCTGGTCAATCGTGGAAATCCTGAGGCATTTGAGGCTGCACCCGATGCACAAGCTTTTTCAGAGGCCAACAATGCGCCTAACACAGCGTCTGTTGATGGTGTCACCGAAACTTATACCGTCAACGTAGATGGCAGAAACTTTAACGTTACAGTAGGTCCGGCTGGTGCGCCACTTACAATTCAGCCTGCCGCCGCCGATAAAAGCCATGTTGTCAGTAGTGGCTCTGTGGTGTATGCGCCTATGGCGGGTAATATATTGAAAATTCTTGTTGATGTTGGCAGTGCCGTTGCCGAAGGCGAGGTTGTTGTTATTATGGAAGCGATGAAAATGGAAACCGAGGTGCGGTCAAAATTTGCAGGTATCGTTAGTGCTGTTCATATCAAGGAAGGCGGCGCGGTCGCCGGCGGTAATGCCTTGATTTCTTTGTAACAACGCACGCTAACAAGAGACATACCATGGAAAATCTGCTTTCACTCTGGCAAAGCACTGGCATATACAATTTTACCGGCGGTCAGGCTTTCATGATGCTGATCGGCTTTTTGTTACTGTTTCTTGCTATTAAAAAGGGTTTTGAACCCTTGCTACTATTGCCGATAGGCTTTGGTGCCATTCTCAGTAATATTCCGGTTGCCGGTATAGCCGAAGAGGGGGGGCTTCTATATTACCTATATTTTGGTATCAAGGCAGGGATCTTCCCGTTGCTCATTTTTATGGGCGTAGGAGCGATGACCGATTTTGGCCCCATGCTGGCAAACCCTAAAACCCTGTTATTAGGTGCAGCGGCTCAGTTTGGTATTTTTGCTTCACTGCTGGGTGCCTTGGCGCTCAATGTCATACCCGGTCTGGAGTTCAGCTTAAAGGATGCCGCCGCGATTGGTATTATTGGCGGGGCTGATGGCCCCACCGCTATTTACGTCGCATCGAAATTGTCGCCTGATCTATTAGGTGCTATTGCTGTTGCGGCCTATTCTTATATGGCTCTGGTGCCGCTGATTCAACCGCCGATCATGCGTGCCTTGACGACAGAAGATGAGCGCAAAATTGAAATGCAGCAAATGCGGGTGGTCAGCAAAACCGAAAAAATTATTTTTCCCCTGATGCTGCTGGTTCTTTCTATCTTGTTATTGCCTTCCGCCACACCCCTGATCGGCATGTTTGCACTGGGTAATTTGATGAATGCCTGCGGCGTTGTTGAACGTCTGAGTCAAACCGCACAAAATGAATTGATCAACATTGTCACCATATTCCTGGGACTGGCAGTGGGATCAAAGCTGAGCGCTGAAGCCTTCCTGCAAATTGAAACGCTGGGTATTCTGGCGCTGGGTGCGGTAGCTTTTGCCATTGGCACAGCCGCTGGCGTTATTATGGCGAAAATCATGAATAAATTCAGTGACACACCGATTAATCCACTGATCGGTGCAGCAGGTGTTTCAGCAGTGCCGATGGCTGCAAGGGTTGTCAATAAAGTAGGCCTGGAAAGCAACCCGCATAATTTCTTGTTGATGCACGCCATGGGGCCTAATGTTGCAGGTGTGATTGGTTCAGCGGTAGCTGCCGGGGTATTGCTGAGTCTGGTTAAATAGGTTGTAGAGTGCATTTTACGTGCAGTTTTATGTCATTGTCGCGCCTTTGTATCGAGTATACGATCCAGCTAATAAATTTATAAAGGTAGTTTTTGCGGAAACCAGTAAGCATTAATCAATGAGGTGCAAAATGGGATTAAAAGATAGAGACTACATGCGTGAAAGAAGAGACAATAATCCAAAAAAGGATTTTTTTCTAAAGCCAAAAGCATATAAGGAAACTCCAACCAAAGGGAGAATTCCAATAATAAGTAGTAAAGCTTTCTACATTATTGCAATAGGTGGAGCCATCATATTATTACTAATATCAGAAGGACTTAAATTCATTAAATGAAAGAAAAAGCCAACTTGTAAGGTGCATTTAATTGATTAGTTATGAGAAAGACTTTTACAGCTGGACACAGGAACAGGCGGCGTTATTAAAGAATGGCCGGTTTTCGGAACTGGATATTGATAATTTAATTGAAGAAGTGGAATCAATGGGCAGAAGTGAAAAACGCGAGCTCGAAAGCCGCTTGACTGCCTTGCTGTTGCATCTTTTAAAATGGAAGTATCAGGAGGTAAGACGCGGAAGAAGCTGGCAATTATCTATCGATGAACAACGGTTTCAATTTTGCAAGACTCTTAATGAAAACCCCGGCTTAAAACCCGCATTAGATGAAATAATAAAAGATGCTTACAAACTCGCGGTCATTAAAGCAGCCCGAGAAACCAGGATCAGTAAAGCCGTGTTTCCTGAATACTGCCCTTGGGAATTGCCTCAGCTTATAGAAGATGAATTTTATCCTGATTAATTCCAGTTTATAAGCCGAAAAGGGAGTTCAGGCTTTTTGATTTTGCGATTCGCTTAAGTTATAACCCGCTTAGCTTACAAAATTCTCCTTTACTAGGATTGGCGTTTTGAGGACATAAAGACATGCTGACTATCACGCAAATTCCGGTTTTAACCGATAACTATATTTATCTGATTAATGACCCGGTATCGGGAGAAACCGCCGTAATAGACCCCGCTCTTGCGCAACCGGTTCTGGATGTTCT
>NQJI01000086.1 GCA_002256705.1 Methylococcaceae bacterium NSM2-1 | reverse complement strand
CCGTATTTTTTACTGCCAGGAGCCGCACAGATCCGGTCAACTACTTCTTTTTGCAGCATAAAGTGCATGTCTTCAATGCAAGAAGCGTTGTCCAGCAAGTGGAACATTAATGGTGTTGAAATGTTATAGGGCAAATTGCCAATGACACGCAGTTTTTCGTTAGCTTCAACCAGGGCTGAAAAGTCGAATTTCAAGGCATCAGCACTGTAAATTTGCAAATGCTTTTGTTGTCTGAATTTGTCTTTTAGCAACACCACCAGATCTCTGTCGAGTTCAATCACATCAAGACGTAATCCCAGTTTCAATAAAGGCTCGGTTAACGCACCCTGTCCCGGGCCTATTTCAACCCAGTGTTCATCCGGCTTTGCCTGTATGCTGGAGATTATGTTGAAAATAATGTTGTGGTCATGCAAAAAATTCTGACCAAAGCGTTTGCGTGGGGTATGTGTCATTTTATCAGGAATTGTTAGTCGCCATTGTTAATGCAGATTGCAGGGCAGCAAACAGACTGCCGGGGTCGGCTTTGCCAGTGCCGGCGAGGTCTAAAGCGGTGCCGTGGTCAACAGAGGTGCGGATAATAGGAAGTCCCAGCGTGATATTGACGGACTTTCCAAAACCCAGATATTTAAGCACAGGCAGACCCTGGTCGTGATACATGGCTAACACGGCATCCGCAGACGCTAGATATTTGGCGGTAAATACAGTATCTGCAGGGAGCGGTCCCTGAAGGTTAAAGCCCTGTTGGCGAAAGCCTTCGAGTACCGGTTCGATAATGTCGATCTCTTCACGGCCCAAGTGGCCGTTTTCTCCGGCATGAGGGTTAAGTCCACACACCAGTATTTTTGGGTTATCAAGATGAAAGCGGGTACGCAAATCATGTTCCAGTATACGAATGACGGTTCTCAGGCGCGTATGAGTGATGGCTGGACAGACTTCAGCAAGTGCCAAGTGAGTCGTAACCAAGGCAACGCGCAGCCCCGGCGTTGCCAGCATCATCACCGGATGACCACCGGTAATTTCGGCAATATATTCGGTATGACCGCTAAAGGGGAAACCTGCATCATTGATAATGCCTTTATGTACAGGGCCGGTTACCATCGCATCAAAAAGCCCATCCATGCAACCTTTTGTTGCTTTCGTAATGGTTTTTAATACATAACGACTGTTTAGCGGGTTTGTCTGTCCGCATTGGGCGGGTTCTGCGAGTTCAACCGGCAACACCGTCAAGCATCCTGCCGTATGGGCCGTTGGCGGTAAGGAACTGTCAAATTCGTTTATCCGGATAGAAAAGCCTAACTGTTTGGCGCGCTGCACCAGCAATTCAGGGCTGGCTATCGCGATGAGTTGACAGGGTAAATCCTGCTGTGCAAGCTGAATACAAAGATCGGGGCCTATACCGGCAGGTTCGCCGGGGGTTATCGCAATGCGCGGTATGGTATTGAGAGCCATGTGCCATGAAGTCTAAAAAAGAGGTAATTTTACAGCATAAGGACTCGATGATTTTAAAAAAAACGCCTACGAGGATAATCTGTGAATCTGTGGCGGTTTATTTTTTGCGCGTTACCTTAGAAATCAGGAACACCAATTTAAAGCTAACCGTGTGCTGTTCGAGGAAACTTAATTATTAATGATAAATCAATAATAAACTTTGAGTACTTATTCATCTGGCTCATTGATTCTTGACAGCATTGGTCCTTTAATTTATCAGGAATCCAACAAACTATTAATTCTCGATAACAGACCATTAAGTTAAATAAGGTTACAATAAACCCATTTTTTGAAAAATGAGGTCTTCCTTTGGCTGAAAAAATTATTCGTATTGCCACGCGCAAGAGTCCTTTGGCGTTGTGGCAGGCAGAACATGTTGCAGATCTCTTGGAACGGACATTTCCAGGGATAAAGACGGAACTGGTCAAGATGGTGACACAGGGTGATAAAATTCTCGACGCGCCGTTAGCCAAGGTCGGCGGCAAAGGCTTGTTTGTTAAAGAATTGGAGCAGGGTATATTGGCATGGTCAGCTGATATTGCTGTGCACTCCATGAAAGATGTGCCGGTAGAATTTCCTGAAGGCTTGCATTTGGCGGCTATTTTATCTCGCGAAGATCCAACTGATGCTTTTGTATCAAATCGTTATTCAACGTTAAATGAGTTGCCGCCTAACGCCAGAATTGGCACGTCCAGCCTGCGCAGACAATGCCAGATTAAAGAAAAACTCCCTGATGCTGAAGTAATATCGTTACGGGGTAATGTCAATACACGTTTGGCCAAGCTGGATTCGGGTATCTATGACGCGATTATTCTGGCATCAGCGGGTTTAAAAAGATTGGGTATGGCTGATCGTATTACCCAATCTATGGATACAAGCGTCAGCCTGCCGGCAGTTGGCCAGGGGGCCATAGGCATAGAATGTCGTGTTGAAGATCCGGAAATCAATGAAATTTTGAACGCTTTGCATGATGCTGAAACGGGGCTATGCGTAACCGCTGAACGAGCGATGAATGCACGCTTGAATGGCGGTTGCCAGGTACCGATTGCAGGTTTTGCACAATTACAGGGTGAGCAAATATTCATGCGCGGATTGGTCGGCAGTCCCGATGGGAGTGTCCTTTATCGGGCGGAACGATCGGGCGGATTAGATGAGGCGGAAGCAATCGGCCGGCTGATCGCCGAAGATTTACTGGCTCAGGGTGCAGATAGAATTCTGCAAGCGTTATTCCATTGATTAAGTTGTTGAACGGGGCGCATGTATTAGTGACTCGCCCCGCACATCAAGCAGAAAACTTAAGTCATTTAATTGAAGAGCAGGCCGGGGTGGCGGTCCGGTTTCCAACCCTGGCTATTGCGGCGTTGGATGATTCTTGCACGATACAAAATACACTGGCACACCTGGATCGATATCAATGGCTTGTTTTTGTGAGTGCCAATGCAGTAACAATGCACAGTTACTATTCAGTTGATGTTAAAATAGAACAATTTAAGTCGGTGCGAATTGCTGCAATAGGAAAGGCAACCGCTCAAGCCTTGGCACTGGCCGGGTTGCCAGTCGATTTAGTGCCTGAAAGTGGTTATAACAGTGAGGCATTGCTGGCAATGCCGCAAATGCAGCAGATCAATGGTCAGCGTTATTTAATCGTTCGTGGCGAAGGTGGGCGCGAAGAACTCGCTACTACGTTGCGTAGCAGAGGCGCAAACGTTGAGTATCTGGACGTATATAAACGGATAATTCCCGGCATTGACAGCTCCCAAGTAAGTTTATTGCTTGCACAAGATAAGTTGAATGCCATCACCATCACCAGCGGTGAAGCGTTGCGGAACTTATTAATCATGCTGGAAGAAAAACATCATCAGCGATTGATCGAAGTGCCTCTGGTAGTGGTTAGCAATAGAATCAGGCAAATAGCTGCCGACATGGGATTTAAACGAATTGCAGTGACGAATAGTCCTTCCGATGCAGCAATTCTCGAGACAGTAACAATGTGTGTAACAGGGGGAATAGAGTGGCCGAATTGAGTGAACAACAAGAACAAGATCTGGGCGAGACTAAACAAGCCCGCAGGTCGCGTAGCGGATTCTGGTTTGGCGTTATTATTCTGCTCATTATTATAGGGCTTGCAGGTGCCGGTTTTTATCTATTTACGCAATTGCGGGATGAGCAGAAAGGCTTAGGTGGCGAAGTAAAAGGGGAAATGTCAAAGCAGATAGCTGACTATCAGTCCCAACTTGTGGCCATTCAGTCCCAGCTTGCTACCATAGAAGCCAATGTTGCCGGTAAAGATACCCACTTTAATAAAACTCTCGCTGACTTTTCCCAGTTACACAATGAAAAACTGGAAAGCACCCGCAAAGAGTTGAATGATGCAATTGCCCGGATTCAGCGTCAACTGGGCAAGACGCGCGGTGACTGGTTAATTGCTGATGCCGAATATTTATTAAGTGTCGCCAATGAACGCTTGCATTTAATCGGTGATGTTAACACCACGCGTGAAGCATTAGAAGCAGCCGATCAACGTTTAAGAGAAAGCGGTGATGCAGGTACGTTTAAAGTGCGCGAACAGATTGCCAGAGAAATTGCAGTTATCAAAAGCATTACTGTCCCCGATATTGTCGGTATTTATGCATCAATTCAGACCCTGCAAGACCAAGTTGATAAATTAGTGCTGTTTTTGCCTTATACAGGTAAATCATTGACAAAGCCTGTAGAAGAAAAAAAGCAACCTGACGAAACAACAGAAGATCAAGGCCTGCTTGACTCTGCCATGGATCAACTGGAAGGTTTAGTCACTATCAGGCACACAGAACATGAAGTTAAAGAAATACTAACGCCCGAAGAAGCACAATTTATTCGTGAGCAATTAAGAGTGAA
This sequence comes from Methylococcaceae bacterium NSM2-1, assembly GCA_002256705.1. Classification (GTDB taxonomy): domain Bacteria; phylum Pseudomonadota; class Gammaproteobacteria; order Methylococcales; family Methylomonadaceae; genus Methylobacter_C. The sequence goes on along the minus strand of NQJI01000086.1, from coordinate 2,010 downwards.
ATTGGAAATGGTGAAAATTTCGCTGGTTCAGCATAATGAAGCGCTTTTTCAATCCAGTCTGGCGGATGCAAAAAAATGGACAGCGCAGCACTTTGCCAAAAACTCTGATGTTAATAACTTTATCGCCGAGCTGGATCGGTTTAATAACATTAAAATTCATAGTCAGTTTCCTGATATCAGTTCATCGTTAAAAATGCTCAGGGATATTACCAAACTGAGGATAGAAACAGATAAAGCAATGCAACCAGCAGAAACAGTTGTACCAGCTGAAACAACTAATCCAGTTGAATCAATAAAACCGGCTGAAGCTATAAATCCGCCTGAAACAGTGGCTCCCGCTGAAGCAGTACCAGCAACGCAATAATAGAGAATACTTGATGAAAAAATTATTATATTTTCTAGGCTCTCTTCTTGCTACTGTTGCAGCCGCTTTTTTTGTCAGTCATTGGCTGCAAGGATTTGATAATCCAGGTTATGTGCTGATTGGTATTGGGCATTGGTCATTGGAAACATCGCTGGTGGTTTTTGCAGTTAGCCTGATTATTGGTTTTTTTGTATTTTATTTATTCTTCAGATTATTGGGCTGGCTGTTCAGACTGCCCGGACAACTTAAAAGCCGTGGTAAAAACATTAAATTTAACCGATCTCAAGAAGCGTTGATCGCAGGTTTGGTCGATTCTGCAGAAGGTAACTGGGAAAGAGCGGAAAATGTTTTAATCAAACACGCTTCTCACAGTGGTGCCCCGTTAATTCATTATTTGACTGCGGCAAAAGCAGCCCAATCACGCGGAGCGTTTGATAAAAGGGATGAATATTTAAAAAAGGCCGCTGACCAGGCGCCTGATTCCGGCGTAGTGATAGGACTCACCCAGGCGGAACTGAATTTGTCGGGCAACCAGTTTGAACAGGCACTGGAAACGTTGACCAGATTGCATTCAATCGACCCGACTCATGCCACTGTTCTAAAATTATTGCATCAAACCTATCAACATGTAGGGGATTGGCAAGGCATACGAAAACTGATTCCGTCATTGCATACCAATAAGATTCTGATGGAAGCCGAAATAAAACTGCTGGAAACTGAAGCATTCAGTCAATTGTTAAAGCAATCTGCAGAAATTGGCAATACTGAAGAAATTCAATCACTATGGTCGGAAATTCCTGATTACATAAAAACCATGCCCGGTATTTCGGCTATCTATTTTGCCTCAATGATTGAAGCCGGAGCGGGCGCTGAAATTGAGCAGAATCTGGCTGATGTATTGTCAGTGAATTGGGATGAAACTTTAGTAGCGTTGTTTGGCAGTATCCAGTCGAACAATGTTGCAAAGCAGTTAGAAACCGCAGAGAAATGGGCTTATGTGCATCAGGAAAATGCTGTGTTGTTAGCAGTTCTGGGCAAGCTGGCGGTTAAATGTGGCGATACCTTTAAGGCAGAAAGCTATCTAGCTAAAAGCATCGCTGCCGAGCCTACCGTTCAAGCTTATCAATTACTGGGCGATTTGTTATTTGCACAAGGCGATAAAGACAATGCCAGCACGTGTTACAAGAATGGACTGGAGCTGGCATCCAGTGAGATTGTGAGTCGAATAGATACCCTATCGTAATAACAGTCACAGGATACGTTGCAAGCACAATTTATCCATATGGGTGGTGTTCATGGAATTACCCTACAAGGATGTATTGGGTTGACAGGTTTTGCATAAAGATAAACTGATGGAAAGCCGAAAAGAACATAAAGCCTTTGTCAAAAACCGAACCAGTTGAGTAATGAATATATTTATTCATGACACATAAGGGAAGTACATTGAAGATTATAGAGTGAGGAGATCATTCAATGATGGTTCAAAAGATGAAGAAATGCCGGCCCCGATAGCGTTTTTTCAAATCAGGAAAACTCTCGAACATCTTCATCGAACTTCTTCTTTTAATCCTAGAAAAATCATTTGATCCACGAATAACACAAAAAGCACGAAAATATTCAAAAAGATACCAAGTTGTATATCGTCA
>NQJI01000010.1 GCA_002256705.1 Methylococcaceae bacterium NSM2-1 | reverse complement strand
CCATTGACGCCAGCAAAGCCAAGTTTATTGATCATGATATTCCGGAAACTATTGAAGACTTTCTGGCCACTGCGCAGGATGACAATATTTCAGCCGAAGCTATCGATTTATACGGCAAGGAAAAAATGAAAAAACAGGAATCGATAGCAGCGTGCTGAAACTTAAGTGCTATACGTTATGTGGGGGGATTTGAACCTTCTAATCGCTTAAAACCTCGAAGGTCTAACCCAGCTTTAAGCCGACAAAAAAACCGCCCGCTGCACTGACGCCTTTGCTGGTGATGCCCGACAGGCGTTTAACCAAAAAATCACCGGATTGTTTTGCAGCGTCAGTTGCAGTATTGGCTGCATGTTGCAGATTTATATCGCTTATTTCAGCGATGCCATAATATTCACCAACAAACAGCAACACGATTGCCGCACCGCTAAGAAACAGTGTTATGAGCAACATTTTTTTAGCGAAATAACCGACCGCCAGGCCCATAACGAATGGTGCACCAACATTGCCAATCATAAAATCTGAAGAAAAGATGTCGGTAGCAGAAAATGCGTCGACCGTATTGTTTTTCATAGTTGTGATTTTATCCTTTTTGTTTAATTAGGTCGCTAACCTTACAACGGCCAGACCAGCGGAATTATAACAATAGCTATTACAGCGGCAATAATCTTCATCGGTATGCCGTTTTTCAAAAACGTTTTAAAACGATAAACGTCCCAGCCATAAACCATCAAATTCGTTTTGATAACCGATAGATATCGTAAAACTGGCTGATGCGCACCCAACATGATTGCAAAAGAACTAACAAGGTCATGGCAATGATCATGCGCAGAGTTTCAAGAGGGCTTTGTGAAGTAATTATCTTAACATTTTTTCACTAAACCAGGGTTACAGCATGTGTAGACCACATTGGCGTAATCCGGCATTCGAAGCTGTAAAGTATCAGGTTACGCTAAGCTGACCCGGCCACATTATTTAATGTCAGGTGATGCTTGCCTTGCAATGATTACTCATGAATAATAATCACAATCCTGGTTTAACCAGGATTATGATTGTGTGTAAGGATATTGTTTTTTTGCTTTACATACGACTATGTTACGATTTTAATATTAGTTTTTTATTGAGAGTATAGAAATGACTAAGGCATCTTCTAAATCAGCGACTAAACCAAGCGCTTCAAGTAATCCGGATACAGAAACTGACGACGATGATATTTTTGAAGGTGGCGATTTTGTCTCACTTTCCGAGAGTCTTGAAGAAGAGACTGTCAAAAGAGATTCACGCAGAAAAATTGAAATCTATTGGGAGAAAAAGCGTTTAAAAGAACAATTCGACGATTTTGATGAATCTGAATTTGGCTTTTGACGGCTCAAAATCGGTCAGTTATTACTGTGTTAAATCTGAAAGTGCGGCTGCAAATCTAATATTTAACCTACACCGGGCATTCTCGGGATTGCTTGTAAAACTTTTCTGTTATCATAATTCCACACCCTCAAGAGCAATCTTTACCGTTTGCCTTCTGATTTGATGCCTGTTGCCAGTTAATTTCTTTTGAACCACCTTAACATCCCGATTTTTGTATGCCCAGGCAATAAATACAGTGCCCACCGGTTTTTCTGCTGTACCTCCGTCTGGCCCTGCTATGCCAGTCACGGCAATGGCGCAATCTGCATCACTATGGGCTAAAGCGCCATTGACCATTTGTGTTGCCGTTTGAGCGCTCACCGCACCGAATTTATCAAGTGTCTCGGGTTTAACACCTAGCATTTGCATTTTTGCTGCATTACTGTAAGTTACAAACCCCCGATCAAACCAGGCTGAACTTCCCGAAACCTCGGTAATGATTTGAGCAATCCATCCACCCGTACAAGACTCGGCAGTGGCTATTTTTTTTTCTTTCGACTTTAGTAACCGCCCCAGTTGCTGAGCAATTTCGAATAATTCATTATCCATGATGTGACCTCGTGCGACTTCAGATAAAATAGAACCATGAGTATAAAACAGAAACTAGCCGACCCGCACACGCCGATGATGCAGCAATATTTGCGCATCAAATCAGATCACCCTGATACCCTTTTGTTCTACCGCATGGGGGATTTTTACGAACTGTTCTTTGATGATGCCAAAAAAGCCTCGCAATTACTGGATATTACTTTAACCAGCCGCGGGCAATCTGCAGGATTGCCGATTCCCATGGCCGGCATACCCTATCACGCAGCCGAAGGCTATCTCGCCAGACTATTAAAAAACGGTGAATCTATAGCAATTTGCGAACAAACCGGCGATCCTGCGACGTCTAAAGGTCCGGTCGAGCGTAAAGTTGTGCGGATTGTTACACCCGGAACAGTCACGGATGAAGCCTTGCTTGAAGATCGGAAAGATAATTTACTGGTCGCTGTGTGCTCGCTCCCAAGCGCCAGTCTGGGAACGCAGCACGGTATTGCCAGCCTGGATTTAACCAGTGGCCGCTTTGTATTGCAACAGGTGAAATCCGAAGACCAGCTGCTCAGTGAACTGGGCCGCCTTAATCCGGCTGAATTGCTGTTTAGCGAAGACTGGCCGCTGCCTTCGAACTTACAACAGCGAAGCGGTTTATGCAGGAGACCACCCTGGCATTTTGAGCCGGAAAGTGCCAGGCAACGGGTGTTGAAACAATTCAATACGCTTGATTTAAAAGGCTTTGGCTGTGATAACCTAGCCGCAGCAATTGCAGCAGCAGGCGCTATATTGCACTATGTTAAAGATACCCAGCAAGGTGCTTTACCCCATATTCAGGGCATCCGCACGGAAAGCAGTGCTGACAGCATTTTGCTTGATGCTTCCAGCCGCCGCAATCTTGAACTGGATTATCATCCCTCTGGACACCTGCAATACACGCTGTTTGGAGTATTGGACAAAACCGCTACCGCCATGGGCAGCCGCTGTTTAAGGCGCTGGATCAACAGACCTCTACGCGATCACCACATTCTTGAAGATCGCTATGCCTGTGTTGATGAATTACTTAATGGCAATGTATATCAGGATGTGCAAACCCATCTGGGGCAAGTTGGCGATATTGAAAGGATTAGTTCGCGCATCGCCTTAAAATCAGCTCGTCCACGCGATTTATTGGTATTACGAAATACCCTGGCGGTGTTACCCGCATTACAACAGGTACTTGCGACCAGCCGAAACCCTCAACTTAGCCAATTAAGTAACCAAATCGGCGAACAGCCGGAGATGTTAAAGCTGCTGCAAGATGCCCTTATTGATAATCCACCGGTGCTTATTCGTGACGGTGGTGTTATTGCAACCGGCTATAATCAGGATCTGGATGATTTGCGACACTTAAGCCAAAACGCCGATCAGTTTCTGATAGACATGGAAACCAGAGAAAAAGCGGCAACCGGCATTACTAATCTTAAGGTCAATTACAACCGCGTACATGGTTATTATATTGAAATTTCCCGCTTGCACGCTGAGAAAGTACCCTCACATTACACCCGCAAACAGACCTTAAAAGGGGCTGAGCGGTACTTTACCGAGGAATTAAAATCGTTTGAAGATAAGGTCCTCAGCGCTAAAGACAAGGCTTTGTCTTTTGAAAAATTTTTGTACGAAGAATTACTTAACTCTATTTCAGCCTCATTGATTCCTCTGCAACAATGTGCTGCCGCTCTCGCTGAACTGGATGTGCTGGTGAACTTTGCCGAACGTGCCGTGGCCTTGAATTTATCGCAACCAACCTTGGTTGATAAGCCCGGCATAAGCATTGAGGGTGGCCGGCATCTGGTCGTTGAACAGGTTTCCGACATTCCTTTTGTGCCCAACGATCTGTCGCTTTCCAGCCAGCGCCGGATGCTGGTGATTACTGGCCCCAATATGGGCGGTAAATCTACCTATATGCGCCAGGCGGCGCTTATCGTCTTGATCGCGCACATCGGCTGTTATGTGCCGGCGACAACGCTGACCTGCGGCCCAATCGACAAGATTTTTACCCGGATTGGCGCTTCCGACGATCTGGCCAGCGGTCGTTCCACGTTTATGGTGGAGATGTCGGAGACCGCCAATATTCTCCATAACGCCACCTCAAAAAGCCTGATTTTGATGGATGAGATAGGTCGTGGTACCAGCACTTTTGACGGCTTGTCTCTTGCCTGGGCATGTGCCGATCATCTGGCCAAAGAAACCAAGGCTTTTACATTATTTGCGACACACTATTTTGAGTTAACTACACTGGCCGATGAACAGAAAACCATCCATAACGTGCATCTGGATGCGATGGAACACGGTGACAAGATTATCTTTTTACATGCCGTTAAAGACGGCCCGGCCAATCAAAGTTACGGCTTGCAGGTTGCCTCGCTGGCGGGCGTGCCGCGTTCGGTGATAGATAAGGCCAAAACCAAACTGCGGCATTTGGAAGATCATGCATATAACGAGCAACAAACTGCGACAGGCGTTAACCAACTGGATTTGTTTTCATCGAAAGAATGTCATCCCGTAGTCACATTGCTGGAAGATATAAAACCGGACGACCTGAGCCCCCGGCAAGCATTGGAGTTGCTTTATCGGCTTAAGGGATTGGTGTAAAAAGGTTCAAGATCAAAAAGCTTATTACCTTTAGCACAAATCCGGAAGTGAAGATCAGGTGAAAGGCGATCAATCGAGTCTGATCCACCCCATTGATTTTTTAACTGACTTGTTAGACCAAGCAAAGACACATGGGCACCAACTAAAAGTCAAGAATCCAAATAAAACATACTGAAAATGCTTTGATTCGCACCCTAAGCATACTAGCTCTACTCAACATTGAGAATAAGCTCGGACATTCTGGCGGCCAATTGAAGATAGCGGTCAGCTTCGCCTTGATTAAAGCTGAAATCAGGTAGGTGTGAAGCTTGATTTCGTAGTTTTCGCATTTGGTCAAGCAATGAGTCACTACCCGTAGGCAGTATACCAAGACGAACCAATTCCTCAACGAAAAATGTAGATTGACGCGTGGTATCGTTGCACCTTGTACAAACCCCGATTTTCCTGCCGCATCTTCGACCAATACCCACGCTTCCATAATGGCTGCCCGGGGAGATACATCTGTAATCCGACATAATTGCTCAAGTTTTGAGCTTATTTCTGGACGAGGTGGGGATGAAGGCGAGGATCTTTCAATTGCAGTTACTTTTGCCTCAGCCTCTGCAAGACCACTTTCGAACTTTGCTTCTAAGTCTTTGTATTTGAACATTCAGTACAGCAAGGATCGCAGTTCTCCCTTAAAGAGGTATGCAATCCAAACTGCTGCAACAGGCCAAGCTATTCCAATCAGCAGATTTACAAGAAGTTCCATTGTGGTTCCTGTGAGAGCCTAACGCTAATAAAATCAATAGAAGCCATTGATGCCAGACTCGGTTGATTTATTGAGTCAATTAAACCAACTATAAAAGCTGTATTGTCAGGCAATGATAAAGCAGTTGCCCAACCTATAAAACTACCAACAAAAATTCAGTTGCTAGGGTGACCGGTCGACCACCCTTGCATCGTCGTTTTATTTCGGATTTTTTTCGCTTTCCAGCGCTTCAACCAATTGTTTTGCCGGCAAATAGCCCGGATAGATATTGCCGTTCTCCGAGACAATCATCGGTGTTCCTTTCACGTCAAAATCCGCACCTAACTGCATGTGTTCATCAACAGGATTATCGCAGGTTTTAGCCGGTACTTTTTGGTCTTTTTTCGCTGCGGTTAAAGCTGCATTTCGGTCATCAGCACACCAGACAGATACCGCTTTATTGTAGGAATCTGAATCTTTACCTGTCCTCGGGAAAAACAAGTATTGAATAGTAATGCCTTGAGCCAAATATTGATCAATCTCTGAATGCAGTTTACGACAATACCCGCAATCTATATCGGTAAAAACAGACACCGTATATTTTTTTATTTTTGGTTTAAACACGATCATATTATCCTGACCGACTTTTTCAATGGCCTGTTTTCGTGTATTACTCAATTTTTCTTCCGTTAAATCCTTACGGGTTGCCACATCAACCAGGCGTCCCTGTAGCAAATATTTCCCATCCCCAGAAACATAAAAGATATTAGCGCCAACTATGACCTCATAAAGACCTTTGACCTCGGAGGGTTTAACGGAATCAATTTTCACAGATGGCATAGACTTGGCCATTGATCGCTTGATGGCAACCTCATCGGCATTAGCGGCAGACAACATAAGACCGAATAGTGATAACGCGGCAATCTTAATAACTTTTCTCATGGTTTTCTCGTGTTTCCTTAAATAAATTTATAAAGGCTTAAGGTCAAAAAGCTTACCACTTCCGGTATCTTACTTTAACCTTGCGCCTAACTTAATGAAATAATCGTTGAACATCCAGAACCATAGCTAATGCCATTAATGACATAAGCAAAGCTATGCCGACTTGCTGGAAAAAGGTTTGTATTCTGTCTGAAACAGGACTGCCTTTAATGGCTTCCAGGGCAAAAAATAGCAAATGACCGCCATCGAGCACGGGAACCGGCAATAAATTCAAGACACCTAAACTGACACTAACCAGTGCCATAAATTTTATGAAAGGTACCAGGCCCATATCCGCAGATTGTCCGGCATACTGGGCAATACTGATAGGTCCGCTCAGGTTTTCTACCGAAGCTTTGCCAATCAGCATTCTGCCCATCATTTTTAAAGTCGCAGAAGAGTAATACCAAGTAGTTTCCAGGGCAACCGGTATTGCTTTCAACGGCGATAATGAATATTCAACACTGACTGATTTTATCAGCTCTTCTGGAACAAAAACGGACGCACCAATTTTACCTTCTGTTTTCTGCCCGGATTGCACGCTTTTTGGCGTAATGGTTAAGGGTAACTGAACGCCGTCACGCTCTATAATCAGGTTTATAGTAACGCCAGGGTGATTTTTTACAGTACTTACCCACTGCATCCAGTCATTCATAACTGTGCCATCAGCACTAATAATCAAATCACCCTTTTGCAAACCCGCAGCTAATGCGGCACTGTCAGGAAGCACTAACCCTATGATCGGTTTTAATTTAGGCGACCAGGGTTTAAATCCCAAGCGTTGATACAATACTTCAGGATTCTGAACATCGCTTTCAGCAATCTTCAAAATTCTGACGTAAGGCTGATCATCGATGTTTTTTACAGTAATCTTAATGTCTCTATCACCATCCAGTGCCGAGGCGATTATCACACCCATGGCTTCAGTCCAGGTCGGTGTTAACTTGTCATTGACTGAAATGATCTGATCGCCTTCAACAAAACCGGCTGTAGCAGCTAATGTCCCCTGCTCTACAGCTCCGAGTATTGGTTTAATGCCCATTTCGCCAATAACCAGAACACTCCAAAACAAGGCAACAGCAAGCATCAAATTAAAAATTGGGCCAGCCGCGACTATTGCTGTTCTGGCCAGTAGAGACTGCCGGTTAAAAGCGAAGGCTAAGTCTTCTTTTTTAACCTCGCCTTCCCGCTCATCGACCATTTTGACATAACCACCCAGTGGAATGGCAGATAATACATACTCTGTGGCTTCAGGAGTTTTCTGATAGGACCATAAAACCTTGCCAAAACCGACGGAAAACCGAAGTACTTTTACTCCAGCTTTACGCGCCACCCAGAAATGCCCAAATTCATGAAATGAAACCAGAACACCGATAGCTATGGCGAAATAAAACAGTGTATGCAGTAAATCCATTATTGATTGAGCTCGGTAATAATTTGTTTGGATACCAGCCTGGCATGTTGATCTGCCTCCAGGATAATATCAAGGGTATTGGCTGGTTTGACTTCAAATTTTTCCATGCAACGCTCGATAATAACCGGAATGTCAGTAAAACGTACCTGTTCATTCAGGAATGCGTCCACGGCTATTTCATTTGCAGCATTTAAAACGGTTGGCATAATGCCGCCCTTGTTAATGGCCTCATAAGCGAGACGTAGACAGGGGAAACGCTCCAGATTTGGCTGTTCAAAATCCATCCTCTGGACATCAAAAATATTCAAGGGTTCAACGCCTGAATCAAACCGTTCTGGCCATGCCATTGAATAGGCAATGGGAACGCGCATGTCCGGGTTGCCCATTTGTGCCAGCACAGTGCCATCAACATAATCTACCATCGAATGGATAACACTTTGGGGATGGATAACAACCTGTATTTGATCCGGTGTCATGGCGAATAAAATACAGGCTTCAATCATTTCCAGGCCTTTATTCATCATGGTTGCAGAATCTACCGAAATCTTTCTGCCCATATCCCAATTGGGGTGGGCAACCGCTTGATCGGGTGTAACATTGGCCATTTGAGCTATTGGCATTTCACGAAAGGGCCCGCCTGAAGCGGTCAATAAAATACGTCTGGCTTGTTTCGTTTGCATACCGGATTTATAGCCGGCCGGCATGCATTGAAAAATAGCATTATGCTCACTGTCGATAGGCAATAATTGCGCCCCTGACTCCGCAACGGCTTGCATAAAAATATCGCCGGACATAACCAAGGCTTCTTTATTGGCTAATAAAATGGTTTTGCCTGCCTTTGCCGCTGCCAGGCTAGGCAACAAACCCGCCGCACCGACTATGGCCGCCATGACTGAATCTACGTTATCCAATGTTGCAACATACTCAAGCGACTTGGCCCCTGACAATACTTTAATATCGGATATCGGCGAATTTTTAAGCTTCTCTGCAAATACCAGTGCCTTGTTTTCATCGACAACTACGACAACTTCAGGATGATGCTCAAGACATTGCTCGTATAAAAGGTCTATATTGTTATTAGCCGTTAGAGCGACTACGTTATAAAGATTCGAATGTCTGGCGGCAATGTCTAAAGTGCTGACACCAATTGAACCTGTTGCTCCGAGTATGCATATACCTTTCATAGCTGAATTAAATATACGCCGGCATAAAAAAATGGAATGGCAGCAATCAAACTGTCTATTCTATCCAGAACACCTCCATGACCCGGTAATAATGATCCGCTATCTTTTACACCACGTTGACGCTTGACCACACTGACAAATAGATCACCATAAATGGAGATCAATACTGTCAATACAGACAACAGTATAAAATCGAATATCCTGATCCACACAAAGCCATCGCGATAGCCATAATAACCTATGAAAATCGCAGCCCAAACAGTACCGGCTATTAAAGCGCCATACATTCCCGCAACTGTTTTACCGGGGCTGATTTCAGGCGCCAACTGGGTTGTACCCCACTTCTTCCCGGCAAAATAAGCCGAAATATCCCCAGCCCAAATCAGGATTAAAAAATACATCGTCATTTCTGCCTCAAAAAGATTTCTTAATCGGGATAAAAACATCCAGGCCGATAATAAAATGAACCAGCCGATCAAAACTTTATATCGGGTTTTCAGTTGCAGATTTAACAAGCCTTGTGGTGTGTTTCTGATTAATATCATGACTAATATCCAGAATAACACCGGTGGTATGACCAGCCATTCCAGAATTCCTGAATAATCCCTGACATCGGGCCAATCAAAAATTTGCGCGACCAACTCAAGAATTTGCGTCCAAAATTGAATTACCAACATTGGCAGGATCAACGCCAACAATAATAATACACGCTTAACCGGAGAGGTAACACCTACAAGATTACTCCACTCCCATGCAGCTAAAAGGGCGATCAATCCTATCACCAATGAAAAATAGTCCTTCGGCAATATGAACACTGCCAGTGCAATAAGTAAAGCAAGGACTGATGCCGTTATAATTCGCTTTAGTAACATTTTTGTAAGCTATTTAATGTTGAAGTTATAGAGTGACTGATTTATTAAGAACTTGTTCACTGGTATGACCAAAGCGCCGTTGCCGGCTTTTAAAGCTCTTGATAGCATCTTCAAGTGAATTCTGGTCAAAATCGGGCCAGAGCGTTGCGGTAAAATACAATTCTGTATAGGCTAATTGCCATAACATAAAATTGCTAACACGTTGTTCCCCACCTGTTCTTATGAACAGGTCAGGATCCGGCAGGTCTGCCGTTGATAAATGCTGGTTGATCAGCTGTTCACTGATCGCCTGATTTTTCAATTCTCCAGTAGCCATTTTTTCTGCCACTTTCTGGAATGCCTGACATATATCCCAGTGGCCGCCATAATTCGCTGCCACGACCAGCGTTAAAGCGGTATTATTTTGAGTTTGAGCCTCTCCTTCGGCCATTTTTTGTTGTAATTTATCAGAGAATGCAGTTCTATCACCGATAAACCGCAAGCGAATATTATTACGATCCAGTTTGTTGATTTCCCTTTGCAGGGTTGCCATAAAAAGCGCCATCAGCAGTGAGACTTCTGCTTCTGGCCTCCGCCAGTTTTCACTACTAAAAGCAAATAAAGTCAAAACTTCAACCTTATGTTTAGCGCAATACTCTACAATCTTTCTAACGGTCTTAACGCCAGCCTGATGGCCGACAGCTCTGGGCATAAATCTTTTTTGCGCCCATCGGCCATTGCCATCCATGATAATGGCAATATGACGGGGATTGTTGCTGTCGGATTCCAGCTTGTTACGATCATCAGTAGGCATTATTATGTCTCTCAAATTGATAACAGATCCGCCTCTTTAGCTTCCAGTAACTTTTCCACTTCCTTTACATACTGATCGGTTAATTTTTGAATTTTTTCTTCGGCTGCGCGCGCTTCATCTTCAGAAATCATTTTTTCTTTTAAGGCTTCCTTTATTTCTGAATTGGCATCACGGCGAATATTTCTGATGGCAACACGGCCATTTTCTGCCTCGTGCTTAACTACTTTAACCAGGCTGCGACGACGATCTTCCGTCAGTGGCGGCAATGGAATACGAATCGTCATACCATTGGTAGCCGGATTCAAGCCAAGGTCTGATTTCATAATGGCTTTTTCAATCGCCTGCACCATGCCTTTTTCCCATGGTGTAATCGTTAATGTACGCGCATCTTCGACGGCAATATTGGCTACCTGGGATAATGATGAATCCGTACCATAGTAAGAAACACTAATTTGCTCCAGCAAACTGGGGTGTGCCCTACCTGTTCTAATTTTCGAGAATTCATGCTTTAACGCTTCGATACTCTTGCCCATGCGGGTTGCAGTATCCTGTTGAATATCACTAATCATCAATTTGTTCCTCGTTCAATAAGAGAGCCAATCTCTTCGCCCATCATTAATCTCATAACAGCGCCTTGCTCAAAAATATTCATTACGCGCATAGGTACGTTGTTGTCCCGGCATAATACCAATGCGGTTGTATCCATGACATTAAGACGTTGATCAAGCGCCTCATCATAGGTTAATCGCGGATAAAATACTGCATCCTTGACTTTTTCAGGATCAGCCGAGTATACGCCTTTGACTTTAGTCGCCTTGATCATCAACTCTGCATTGATTTCAATCGCTCTAAGACTGGCTGCCGAGTCGGTGGTAAAAAATGGATTACCGGTGCCGGCAGCAAAAATAACCACCCGGCCTTTTTCCAAATGCCTGACAGCCCTACGGCGAATGTAATCCTCACAGACCTGGTTGATTTTAAGAGCAGACATAACTCTAACCTGCTGACCGTGTGCCTCCAGTGCGTCCTGCATGGCCAAGGCATTGATGACTGTAGCCAGCATACCCATCTGGTCGCTGGTGACTCTATCCAGGCCTTCAGCAGCTTTTTCAGCACCGCGTAATATATTACCGCCGCCGATTACCAAGCCAACCTGTATGCCAATATCACATAATTCTTTGATTTCAGTGGCAAGTCGTTTAACAATATCGGCATCAATACTGCCGCCTGCCTCACTCATTAGAGCCTCACCGCTTAATTTAAGCAAAATTCTCTGGCAAATCAGTTTAGTCATAGTATTGTATTATCGGGGTCAGGTTTATAGACTTGTATGGTTGGATTAGCGTAGAGTGACTCAACAACTACAGTCACTTGTGTTGGGTTGCCAAACAGCGGCAACCCAAGCTGCGCAACCTTAATTTCCTCTAACTTGTGCCATTACTTCTTCGGCAAAGTTTTCTTCTTTTTTCTCTATGCCTTCGCCCACTTCAAAACGAACGAAACGAATAACTTTATTACCTTTTGATGAGACTAACTTACCCACAGTCATTTTGTCGTCTTTAATAAAAGGCTGACCTAACAATGTTACTTCTGCCAAAAACTTTCTGATCTGGCCGGCAATCATTTTTTCTATGATCTCCGCAGGCTTGCCGCTTTCCGCAGATTGAGCCAGGAAAATTTCTTTTTCTTTTTCAATAGTTTCAGCAGGCACTTGCTCTTCAGAAACATAATTTGGCTTGCTGGCCGCAATATGCATGGCAGTGTCTTTACCTAATTCCTGATCCGCTGTAGCCAATTCAACAATGACACCAATTTTACTGCCATGTAAATAACACGCGGTACCACCTTCAGCGGTTTTGAATTTCTCAAAACGTCTGACAGTAATGTTTTCGCCCAATTTTGAAATCAAGCCTCGGCGCATTTCATCAACAGTAACGCCACCTTCCAATGGCATAGCCAGCAATTGTTCTTCTGTTTCAATGTTATCAGCATTCAACAAGGCAACGGTTACACTATTAACAAAACTGACGAAATCATCTGCTTTAGCAACAAAATCAGTTTCACAGTTGATATCGACAATAGCCGCCGCTTTGCCATCATCGCTGACTTTAACACCGATAATGCCTTCAGCCGCAATACGACCTGATTTTTTATCGGCTTTAGCTAAACCGGATTTGCGCATATTTTCAATAGCCAACTCCATGTCACCATTGGCTTCAACTAATGCTTTTTTGCACTCCATCATACCGGAGCCTGTTCTTTCACGCAGTTCCTTAACCATTCCTGCACTGATAGTAATACTCATTCTTGTGTTTCCTTCAATAAAATCGTCACTGTAAAAACGCCCCCGTGAGGAGGCGTTTTTTGGCCTAATCCAACCTTTCACCTAACAGGAAAACCTGCATAAGGATAAATTTATAGTTATTCTGCCGTAGCTTCTTCAACAAAATCATCAGACTTTGCCGATAGGCCCATACCTGCTGTTTTTGCTTCCATCACTGCCGCAGAAACGCTTTCACAGTAAAGTTTAACGGCGCGAATTGAGTCGTCATTACCTGGAATGACATAATCAATTTTTTCAGGTGAATTATTAGAGTCAACAATGCCAACAACCGGAATACCTAATTTTTTTGCTTCACTGATGGCATTTTTTTCATAACCGACATCCAGTATGAAAATCACATCAGGAACGCCCTTTTCATGGCTTCCAATTCTTTAAGGCGGTTAATCGATTTCTTAATAGTTTTGAAGTTGGTCATCATACCGCCTAACCAGCGATGATTAACGTAGGGCATACCACAACGTTTTGCCTCTTCCGCAACGACTTTACGCGCTGCCTTTTTGGTGCCGACAAACAGGATAGTACCTTTGTTTGCCGTCATCTGACCCAGATAATTCATTGCGTCATTGAACATTGGAAGCGTTTTTTCCAAATCAATGATATGGATTTTGTTACGGGCACCGAATAGAAATGTTGCCATTTTCGGATTCCAATAACGAGTTTGATGTCCAAAATGAACACCCGCTTCAAGCATTTGACGCATGGATACTGCTGCCATTAATTTCTCCTAAGTTTTAAAGTCGGAATATTTTATTCCGAGTTGGGTTACGCCTCCACCTATCCCGTCTGATAACCAACTGCAACAAGTGAAGTCAGCACCCTACCAAACGTGACGATAAGCGTGAGTATTTTTTACAAAAATGAACTTACCTTTATACCATAATTTACTATTTACAACAAGCAAACCTCTGTTAAAATCATTACTATTACAGGTACAAGGTATAAAATCATACCACTTGAACCTTGAACCTTGAACCATCAAAATTGAATATCCCATGAGCATCATCATTAAATCCCCAAGTGAAATTGAAAAAATGCGTATCGCCGGAAAACTGGCTGCCGAAGTATTGGAAATGATTGAACCCTACGTTGTTCCGGGCGTGACCACCGAACAACTCGATAACCTCTGTCACAATTATATTGTTGATGTACAGAAAGCCATTCCTGCACCGCTCAATTATCACGGCTTTCCAAAATCAATATGTACATCAATTAATTATACAGTTTGCCACGGCATCCCCAGCGACAAAAAACTTAAATCGGGTGATATTGTGAATATCGACATTACTGTCATTAAAGATGACTACCATGGCGATACCAGTAAAATGTTCTGTGTAGGTGAAGTCAGTCAACACGCAAAACGCCTGATTAAAATAACCCAGGAATCAATGTTTCTCGGCATAGAACAAGTCAAAGCAGGCGCTACTTTGGGCGATATCGGCCATGCGATACAAAAACATGCAGAAACCAATCGCTACTCTGTAGTCAGGGACTTTTGCGGACATGGTATCGGCAAGAAATTCCATGAAGAGCCACAGGTACTTCATTATGGCAAAGCAGGAACGGGAACGACCCTTGAAGCCGGTATGATAATAACCATTGAACCCATGATAAATCTGGGTAAACGTGACGTAAAAGTATTAGCCGATGGCTGGACGGCTGTCACCAAAGACCGGAGCCTGTCCGCACAATTTGAACACACCATTTTAGTAACCGCTGATGGCTATGAAATCCTGACCTTACGTCAGGAAGAAAGATGATTGCTTTAAATTATTTTATTAATTCCGAGCTGCTTGGAAAGCCAGACAGCCTGCTGCAATTTAAAAGCCTGCTAAAACAAAAAGATATCGAGTTAAAACTAAAATTTGACCCGCACCAATCAGTTTCAGATCTGCTTAAAGAAAAATCAGATTTCATTGATCTGATTCTGAATTGCTGTTGGCAACATTTCCTCGGCACACATGCTCAGCAACTGAGCTTGTGTGCCGTTGGTGGTTACGGCAGAAGGGAGTTATTTCCCCATTCAGATATTGATATTATCATTCTACTGGATTCTGACGACACGGCGCCTTATCAGGAAGCACTGGCAAACCTGTTTACTTTCCTTTGGGATATTGGCTTAAAACCGGGGCACAGCGTTCGAACTATTAATGAATGCGTTAAAGCAGCGCTTGACGATCAAACGATCATGACCAGCCTGATGGAAATCAGCCTGATTGCCGGCAACACCGCGCTTTTTGAAGCACTCAAATTACGCATCACACCCGATAAAATTTGGCCATCGGATCAGTTTTTTATCGCCAAAATGGAAGAACAACGACTGCGTTATGCCAAATTCCACGATACCGCCTATAATCTTGAACCCAACGTCAAGGAAGGTCCCGGTGGCTTGCGGGACATGCAAATCATCGCTTGGGTATTTAAACGCCATTACAACTCGTCAACACTCAAGGAGCTAATTAAATACGACTTTTTGCCCGAGTCCGAATATGCAGAACTGATTGCTGCGCGTGATGTGCTCTGGCGTATTCGTTATGCGCTGCATCTTTTAACCAACCGCGCAGAAGATAGACTCATTTTTGATTATCAACGTGATCTCGCGCAGCAATTTGGCTTCAGCGCAGAGCATCAGTACTATAATCAGGATGTTGAACAGTTCATGCAGTTTTATTTTAAAACCGTGCAAGGACTTGAACGACTCAATGAAATGTTGCTGCAATTGTTTAATGAACGCTTTGTAACCGGTGAGAAAACTCCCAAGGTTACGTCCATTAACGATAAATTTATTGCCATCAATGGCTATCTTGAAGCCGTAAACGAATCACTATTCGAGCAATACCCGCTGGCCTTACTGGAAGTTTTTTTACTCCTGCAACTAAACGCATCACTTATAGGCATCAGAGCCACCACCATACGTTTGATCCGGAAAAACCTGCACTTGATCGATACTGCGTTTCGGGAGAATAAAGCCGCCAATCGTCTTTTTATAGAAATCTTTCGCAGGCCACGCGGCCTTACCCATGAATTAAGGCGCATGAATCGATATGGCGTGCTGGCAGCCTATTTACCCAGCTTTGCCAACATCGTCGCGCGTATGCAATACGACCTGTTTCACATCTACACCGTAGATGAACATACTCTTTTTGTTATCCGTAATTTACGCCGGTTTTCATTAGAAGAACACAAAGATGAGTTTCCTCTCTGCAATGCTGTTTTTCTGCTGATTGCAAAACCAGAAATTTTATACATTGCCGCCCTTTTTCATGACATTGCCAAAGGCCGAAACGGAGACCATTCCGCTATAGGCGAAGACATCGCACGAAACTTCTGTATTCAACACGATCTATCAGCGCATGACACTAAATTAATAACCTGGCTGGTTCGAAGCCATTTGGTTATGTCAATGACAGCACAGCGAAAAGACATCAGCGACCCGGATGTGATTCATGAATTTGCCCAAAAAGTCGGCAGCGTCGAATATCTTAATCACTTATATTTACTGACTGTAGCTGATATACGCGCGACTAACCCCGAACTATGGAACTCCTGGAAAGACTCCTTACTTAAAGAACTTTATTCAGCCACTCACAACGCTCTGCGCTGGGGACTTCAGAATCCCGTAGCCCTTGTTGACCGAATACGTGAAAATAAACAGGAAGCCAGAGACGAACTTCACAAGCTCGGCATTTCAGATGAAACTATTAATAGCGCATGGCAACATACCAGTAATGATTATTTCTTGCGCTATTCAGCGGATGAGATAGCCTGGCACACTATGGCTATCACCTCATCCAGTGAAGCCGATCTGCCTTTGGTTTTGCTGCGCCCGCAAAACCACCGCGGTAGTGCGGAAGTCTTTGTTTACACCAAAGACAAAGGACCTATTTTTTCAATATGCACAGCCACCCTTGACCAATTAGGACTTACCATTCTTGATGCCAGAATCATGACCACCCAGGACAACTATGTGCTTAACAGTTTTCAGGTACTTGAGCAGTCAGGCGAACCCATCAATGAGTTATTCAGGGCGTCACATATCTGCACAGCACTCCGCAACAACCTGTTACAAGGAGAAGTAAAAGGCCATATAAACATCCATCGTCAATCAAAATCAAGGCAAGCCCTGCATTTTCCAATCCCTACCAGCATCAGGTTTCTGTCAGACCCATTAAATCGGCATACGATCATAGAGCTTATTACCACAGACCACGCGGGGCTTTTATCGAAAATAGGACGCGCCTTTATCCAACAAAATGTCAATCTGCACAGCGCAAAAATAAGCACTATAGGCAGTCGCGCTGAAGATATCTTTTACATCACCGATCAGCAACTACAACCTATCAGCGACACAGACAAAAAAAATCAAATTCGCGAGGAAATACTGAAAATGCTGGATACTCATGATTAAACACCTCTTGCCAAGCCATCGAGACACTGAAAGACTTCATCTTTATATCTAAACGTAGTGACGCAGAATATTTAAATATATTGAAACATTTAAAATATTTCACTGTGCCTTCTGCGCACCTTTGGTGAAAAATATTTGTCAGGTGTAATTGGGTAATACGTTAAAAGTCGCTAATCCATCCTGCAGAATTATAAGTTTTCCAAAATCAGTCGCGAGACTAATGGTGGCAACCAGCGCCATGAATATGTCCGTGTGCGGCTTCTTCTTCAGTTGCGGCTCTCACATCAATAACTTCCACATCAAACGTCAATGCAAGTCCTGCTAAAGGATGATTGCCATCAATAGTAATATCATCATCCTCAATATTAACCACTGTTACCACACCGGAACCGGAGCTCACATCCGCATGAAACTGCATACCGACTTCAATGTTATCGATGCCTTCAAACATATCCCGTGAAATAACCTGAACCATTTCCTCCATAAGTTCGCCATAAGCATCTTCGGGAGCAATGCGCACATTAAATTTGTCACCGGCAACTTTGCCATGCAACGCTTTTTCCAGGCCGGGAATAATATTTCCCCCGCCGTGTAGATAAACTAATGCCTCGTCACCTATTGAACTATCAAGTACTTCGCCGTCATCATTCGTCAGGGTGTAGTGAATAGAAACAGCCATATTGTCAGCTACTTGCATGATAAAACCTTATTCGTTATTAAAAAACCCGTTATGATATAGACTTACGATGCGTTTGTCTGAAAAAATTCACCTGTCTGGTGATGGTTTATGTTTAAAGCGAGATATCAATGG
>NQJI01000085.1 GCA_002256705.1 Methylococcaceae bacterium NSM2-1 | reverse complement strand
GCCGGGAGATTCAAGCTGCGGGCCAGCGCTTCAGCTTCCGGTCCTATCAGATAGGATACCGGCAGCTTTTCGTAGCTAGGCCGCGCGGCATCAGAAGCCAAGCCGCGAAACAGGATTTTACCTTTTCCGCCTTTGCCGTCGAGCACAGTCAGGCGACGGTTTGCAGCAGGCAGCGTCTTGGTCAGCGCCAGGAAGCGGTTCCTGGCCTGGGCCTGAGCAGCATTCATCCAGTCGCCCAGCGGCGTCTCCAGTTTCAGCAGGAAGGCGTCGAAGACTTTGGCCCCGTCCGCTTTGCCGGTGTTGTTGATTTCCAGCCAGCGATCACCCGGCAACACAGTGATGGTAGCTGCGGCTTGCAACCACTGATATTCCCAAGGAGTAGTATTGGTCAGAGAGAAATCGGCGCGTGTCGCCAGCTCATCCGGCTTTGCCCCGGCCTTGACCGTGAAATTCTGACTAACCTGGGCGACCTCGCCGCCGCTTTTGTAGCGGGCAAAAAAACGGTACTGTCCCGGTGCCATCGCCGGGCCCAGTTCAAAACGAAAATTTGCACCCCAGCTTCCGAAACCCTGGTGAAAAACCTGAACTTCGTCCTTTTCGGTCAACACTGACTCTGCACCGGGGCCGGCAGTGACTGTTCCGGGTTGGACGTGCAGGGCGGGGTCTTTTTCCGCTGCTCCGAATACAGGCGCATTGCCCAAATCCAGCAGCACCAGCGGCCTGTCCGCCGTGCCGGTTGCGGGCAGAGCCGACAATGGCGGGGCGAGCAGAAAGGCGTCGAAGACCTTGGCATCATGGCCGGCGCCGTTATCCCGCACCTCAATGATGGCGTCGTCTATTTTAAGATTGACTGGCGACTCGGCGGCTATCCATGCATAATCCCAACCCTTGGGCTTCATAGGCAGTGTAGCGCGCAGCTCCAGCCTGGATGGATCAGGTCCGGCCCAGACTTCGAAAGATTGCACGCAGACCTTAGGATCCCCACCCTGCCGCCACCGAGCCCAAAAGGTATACGGCTTGGCCGGGAGGCCTGGCTTGACGTTGAAACGAAAACTGAGCTTCCAACTGCCGAAGCCTGGGTGCAATGAACTGATTTCATCTTTATCTGTCTGAATCGAAGCATCGCCTTCATGGCCGTGAACAACGCCGGCAAACACCCTCGTTGTCTTATCGTCAACGCCAACCGATGGAGGTTCGCTGCCCAGTTCAAGCAGCAGTGCAGGCCGCTCCGCTGAAGCTTTTATCGGCAAGCCTGCGAGTACATCGGCGTTGGCAACGGACAACCCGGCCAGAGCAATCAATGCCGCCTGTACGGTGAAAAAAAATAGGGTCAATAGCTTCATGGCTTATGAAAGTTTGGATTTGGGACAAACGCGATGCGACACAAAGTGTGTATAATAGCGGCTTTTGAGTTGGGCTAGCCAGTAAATGTATCAAATATGCGTTTGGTTGTTTCGATGCGGGACCGGATTCCCATGCAGCGCGGCATCCAGAATGGATCATTGGAGAGAGGATTACTTTTGACGATCAAAGACGGAAATCAATGAAAGAGCTTATTACCGAGTTTCTGGATATTTTAAGAAAACCGGATTTGTCCAAACTGTTGTCGAGACTTTGGTCAACAGTAGGGGAATGGTTTAACTCTTTTTGCAACCGGATAAAATTCAAAAACATTTTATCGTTAAAGTCCCTTATCGTCCTAGGCTTTGTGATTGCCGTTATTCCGCTTTTTTTTGCCGTCATGTACGCTGCTTTTGGCATGCGCGAAACCTCGGCATTGGGCAGGACAATTAATTCTCAGGTCTTCGAACAGACTAAGGCAATACGCCTGGTTTTGCAAAAGACTGGCGATATTGAGCGAAAAGCCAGACTATTCGTTCTGCTGTCAGATCCGTCCCTGCGTGATCCTTATGAGCAACAATCCTATGAAAGTACTCGGGCATCGTTCAAGCAAGCCTTGAGCGAGTTGCTAAAACTCCATGTAGATAACAAAATCGCGTTATTGGTCAATGAATTATCGGAAAAGGAAAATCTGATTTATCAACAGATCATTGGTTCGGCGAGTGAGAATAATCTCAAATTGCCGGTCGATGAAGCGTTCCAAGGGCTGCGTGAATCCTCCTATAGCCTTTCGCGTGAATTCGAGAGCCACGTTGATCATGAATTCAACGAATTACGCCAGCAATCAGAATCCCTTGAGCAAGGACTATTAATCAAGGGTGCGGTCTTATTATTCATCTCGTTTATCTTCATTGTTACGCTGCTGGCCGTACTGTCGCGTTCCATGCGGCAACTGGATGCCTCCATCCGCCGTCTGGGTGCCGGGGAACTCGAAGTACCGATAGCTGTTTCAGGCCCTTCGGATCTGCGCTATCTGGGCAATCGTCTGGAATGGCTGCGAACGCACTTGATGGAACTGGAGGTTTCGAAACAGCAGTTCATGCACAACGTGGCACGCGAGATCGATCTGCCGTTGGAGAGTATCCGGGTAGGCGCGGAACACCTTGTAAGCGAGGCGGATGAGGTACCGGACAGTGAGCGGCAGGACATTGCACGGCTATTGTGCAACAATGTTGACAAGCTGAAAACGGTGTCCGAGGAATTGCTTCGTTATAGTCAGATCAACTCGAAGCCGGAAATGAACCGCAAGGAAACCGTCAATATGAAACACTTGCTTGAGTCGGTTATCGAGAATTTTCAAACCCGTCTACAGGCCAAATCGATTACCCTGAAAAAGCTGGTAAGGCCAGTCGAGATTTCCGGAATCAACGAACAGTTACAAAGCATTATCGAGGAGTTGATGTCGAATGCGGTGAAATATTCACCTGCGGGCGGCGAAATACGCATCATGCTTCGCGATTCGGGCATGCAGATGGAATTGGAAGTCGAAGATGAGGGTCCGGGCATAGCCCTCGAGGAACGTGCGCATGTGTTTGAACCCTTTTTTCGCGGCAAGGCCGCCCCATTTGACGAAAATTTCGAAGGTCCCGGATTGGGACTGGCTATTGTCAAAGAATATGTTTCTAACCACCAGGGCAAAGTCGATATTATCGACGCAAGACAAGATCAACATGGGGCCCGCATCCGCGTTCAAATACCGCTAACCGGAGAGGCCTGAAGACTATGGAACAACTATCTCTATGCTGTCATTACTTTCTATGCGAAATATAAGCTTAGCACTAAGCCTTTTGCTGCTGGCCGGATGCGCCGAGTTCACAACCGGTTGGAACGGTTATTCAGACCGTTATAATGCTCCCTATGCGCAGTCAGACTTTGACGAACTGCTGACTTTTGGGGCCAACATGGCCAACATACCACCCTCGTCACGTGCCAAGGTGTGCCGTACATTACTGAAAAGCCAAAAAGATTCTCACGGAACGGGGGTTCAGTTACACCTGATGGTAGGACGCCTGTTTTCCGATACCTGTGGCGACATACCCAGAATACTGGACGGGGTAGATTCTATCCCACCCGGAAGTTTGTCCGATGAACGGATGCGGAAACTTGTTGCTATTCATACGGAAGCCTTGAAACGTTTGTACAATGTGCCGAGAAAATCCGGTTCGCTGGAGCGCAAACAAAAAACAGTCCAATCTGTGCCGGAATCGAAAGATTCCACTGGATCGAAGGAAAATGAAACCCGCCTGCTGCGAGAAAAGCTGGAAGCCATCAGATCCATGGAAAAACACCTGGATGAAAGCAGCGACGCAAAATAGAACGCATGTTTCGTTTCCGTTTGGCAGTTGTCATCGTTGTTTCGTTCGGTTTTGTCTTGTTTTTAGGAATCGCACTTTATTGGGGTTCAAACCAGGTTGCCCGGTATTTCCAGCGCAGCCAAACAGCCTATGAGGCCTTCGATCAGTATGAGCGATTGTCCCAGGAAGCCTATCGCCACTTCAAACAGCGCATGGATAGACTGATAACGGCCAACCCAACGGCGGAAACCGGTGTGGAATCTTCCAAACAGCGTCTCTACGAAGCGATGCAGAAACTCAGATACACTGCGGTAAAGACGCCGGTCACAGAAAGGCCTACCGAAGATTGGCCGGATAAACCTGCCGAACTGGAAAGAGTTGCCCATTTCACTGCCTTTCTGGATGCCAGCGAGTATCGGTTCGACGAAGTCGAGCGCTTGCATCAGCAGGGCAAGCTCGAGATGGCGATGCAAGCGCTATCGAAATTCTCGGAAGAAGAAATCGATGGAAAATTCCAGCCTCTGATCGATGCCGCCATCAACGCTGAACGGGAAAAGGCCGGAAAAGCCCAGCAAGAACTGGAGGATTTGGTGGCTCAGTCGCGTTGGATCGCCATCCTGGCATCATTGACTGCGGCGATGTTTAGCCTTACGTCCGGGGTATTATTGCTGCGTGGTTTTAGGAAACCTATCGAAGCATTGATGAAGGGTACCGGCGAAATAGCCTCCGGAAATCTGGATTATCGCATTGCTCTTGATACCCGCGATGAATTCGCCTACCTCGCCAGCCACTTCAATCAAATGGCGCATGAACTGGAATTTCAACAAAATAAACTGCGCGAGGGACGCGCCGTGCTGGAGAAAAGGGTGTCCGAGCGGACTTTCGAACTGCATCGGGTAAATGAAGAATTACAACGCATGGACAATGCGCGCCGGGAGTTCTTGGCCGACATCAGCCATGAGCTGCGCACCCCGATTACCGTCATCCGTGGCGAGGCGGAGGTCACTTTGCGCGGACAGGAACGCAATGCCGAGGAATATAAGGATGCTTTACAGCACATCGTCGAACTATCGATGCAATTGGGAACATACGTCAACGATTTATTGTTTCTGGCCCGCGCCGAGACCGCCAACCTCCAATTTGAATGGGATAGCCTGGACCTGACCGAACTGGTGGCCAGCGCCGTTGAGGATTTTCAGGTGATGTCCGAGGAAAACTCGATTTCGGTTTCCCTGAATGCGCCAGTCGAACCCGTGTGGGTTTATGGTGATAAACAACGGCTTCGACAGGTCCTGTTCATTCTGGGCGACAATGCCTGCCGGTATTCCAACCCGGGAGGCCACATCGCGGTCGCCTTATGGCTGGACGGAAATCAGGCATGTTTCAGCCTCACGGATCAGGGCATCGGTATACCCACCCGGGATTTGAAACGTATTTTCAACCGTCACTACCGCAGCCAGAATGCCCGCCTTATCCGAGACGATGGCACCGGCCTGGGCTTGCCGATGGCCAAGTCGATATTGAAAGCGCACGGCGGAGAAATCACAGTGACCAGCACTGAGAATTCAGGCTCGACGTTCACGGTAACGCTACCGCTGATTTCGTTAGAACAGGATGACTATCAGATCAATGATAAATAACTTACATTCAATAATCTAATGGGTATCGGCTACATGCGAGTTCTGCTAGTGGAAGACGATGAGCGGATTGTCGATTTTGTTCAGCGAGGACTGAAGGCAGAAGGTTATGTCGTAGAGGTGGCCCGTAGCGGACTGGAGGCCATAGCGCTGGGTACCGAGGGTCATTTTCAGGCCATCATTCTGGATCTGGGCTTGCCTGATCTCAATGGCCGGCAGGTTTGCGAGCGCTTGCGTAACACTGGCGTCGGCACCCCGATTCTAATGTTGACGGCCAGAGACACTGTGCAGGATAAGGTGACCGGCTTGCGCTCGGGCGCCGATGACTATATGACCAAGCCTTTCTCGTTTGAGGAACTGGTTGCCCGGATCGAGGTGTTGATGCGTCGTCGTGGCGGCGAGATTAAATCGGAGATCAAGGAATTGCAGATAGCTGACCTCATATTGAATGTGGAAACCCATGAAGTGAAGCGTGGAGAAACGCTAATCGACCTAACGCCGAAGGAATTTGCCTTGCTGGAATGCTTTATGCGTATGCCCGGCAAGGTGTTGAGCCGCACCCGGATCCTGGAACAAGTATGGGGCTACAGCGCCGACCCCTTGACCAATGTGGTGGATGTCTATATTCGCCAGTTGAGACGAAAAATCGATGACGATTATGATCTAAAACTTCTCAAGACTGTGCGAGGATTCGGCTACAAACTGGATGCCTCCTAAGAGGGTTTTGAGAGTATTCGACAACATCGGAACAAGAGGATGGCTAATGATCAGTACGCATGAAAGTTACTAACGGGAACAATATAGAGCGATTGCGCTGGATTCATGAGGAATCGATCTGCCATTTTAGGTGATTGGTGTCATAACGAGAATTGCTGCTTTAATAAGCTTAAGTTGTGTCGGGTTAAGGCATGAATTTATAATGCCGCCGAATGAAAAACCACCATTTTTTCTATGAGCATATCCCGATAGGTATAGGGAATGCCGCCCGTGCCATAACCGGATTCTCGTAATCCCGCAAAGGGCATCCAATCGACCCGGAAAGCCGTGTGATCATTAATCATGACTGTTGATGCGGCCAAATGTTTGCAGGCATAGAGGGCAGTATCAATATTTTGTGTTGCGATGGCTGCCTGAAAGGCGTAAGG
>NQJI01000084.1 GCA_002256705.1 Methylococcaceae bacterium NSM2-1 | reverse complement strand
AATATCTGTCATCAGGTCTTTGCACAATCCGCATCTAGATAAATCAGGATACTCAAGCAGCGGCTGGTACAATCATACAACAATCTCGAATAGATGTAACCAACGGCTGAAAATGGAGCGGAAAAATCGTTGCTATATTAAACATTGTCCAGGTAAGTCTCTTTATTCGAAAGAGTTGCTACTTTGGACGATTTAACAATGCCTTTTCGGCGTCAACTCCCCTGGCCGTTCGCAAATATTTTTTACACAATGAATTCCATGAAGCCAAGTAGAAATAGACAGCCATATAGCCTTTATCTCAAACAGGCAAATCATTAAACCTCAAGCCACACTATTTTCTATGCTTTAAGGCTCGATCAAATGCAAAGTAACCTACCTTTAAATTATCAAATTAGTATTTGCACAGGCAGGTTGAAGCAGGGTCTATTGATTTTATTGTTATGTTTGCCTGCCTGGGTAGACGCGGAAATCTACCAATGGCTGGATGTAAAAGGCAGCGAGCATTTTTCTGATCGATTTCATCCTGATGCAAAAACTGTCAATATAAAACCCGGTTACGACTATTATCGAGTTAAAACGGTTTACGATGGTGATACAGTCGTGCTCGAGGATGGTCGTAAAATTCGATTGTTGGGTATCAATACGCCTGAAGTACAACATAAAGACAAGAGGGCTGATGCAGGTGGAGAAGATGCCAAGGTCTGGTTGATTAATAAACTGCAACATGCCAGGATTCGCCTGGAATTTGATTCTGAGAGAACCGATAAATACGGAAGAATCTTGGCCCATCTGTTCAACGAACAAAAAGAGCATATTAATTTGTCCTTGGTTAAAGCAGGTCTGGCAACAATCAGCATTTACCCGCCTAATCTGCTGTATGTCAATGAGTTGCTTGCAGCCGAGAATAAGGCGGAGCAAGACAGTCTGGGCATTTGGCAACGACCGGAGTATGCCGTTATACCCGTCAGCAATCTCAAGGAAACAGGGCATCCGGGATGGACGCGTCTGGTGGGCAAGGTTGCAAGCATTCGTAATACCCGGAAGTCTGTTTATCTGGTATTTTCCGACCAGTTTGAAGCACGTATTGAACGCAAATGGCTGTCCTTGTTTCCTGCTGTTAATGACTATTTGGGTAAAACTGTCGAAGTCCGTGGTTGGCTGAACAATAGCAGAAAGCATTTTTCATTATTAATTCGACACCCGGGTGCGATTAGGCTGAGAGAAAACAGGTGAGGGTGACTTGATTGACAAACGAAGGTAAGCAAGGTGTTGTACACACGTGCTGGTTAATGATTGACGATAACCGTATAAATCCCTCCGGATACCTTGAGCCGGGTCGTACCGTTTATTCGTTTATAATGACAACGTCGAATACATGCGAAAGTTCAGGATTATGAGTTGAGATGCTACAATCATTGGCTTATAAAAAATATACCTAATCTATTCCCGTGCAATCAAAACAGGCTAAACACTCTTATACTTGGAACACTATCTATCAAATCGCATTAGAACACAAAAAAGCGCTGATTTACTCCCATATCATCGCTATCTTGGCGACCATTGTCAGTGTTCCTGTACCTTTACTGATGCCGATGTTGGTCGATGAGGTTTTACTGAATAAACCGGGGTTAGCAATCGGGTTCATAAATCGATTTTTCCCTGAAGCATGGCATCTCCCCATTCTTTATATTTCTGTTATATTGATCGCCAGTTTAATACTGAGAATCATCGCAAGCATTTTTAACGTCATTCAGGCTCGACACTTTTCCTGCATTTCCAAAGACATTATTTTCCGCATTCGCAAAAATCTGATCGGACATTTACAAACCATTTCCATGGCTGAATATGAGAGTCTGGGAACCGGTACGGTGGTTACACATCTGGTCAAAGACCTTGATACGATTGATACGTTTATCGGCACTACCGTTAGCAAATTACTGGTAGCTGGCCTGACTATTATAGGAACTGCGGTAATTTTACTCTGGATGCACTGGCAACTGGGTCTGTTTATCATGCTGTTAAATCCCGTGGTGATTTATTTTACTCGAGTGGTCGGTTCTCGCGTTAAAGATCTTAAATCCAGGGAAAATTCAGCTTACGAAGTCTTTCAACAATCGTTAACTGAAACACTTGAAGCGATTCATCAAATTCGTGCAAGTAACCGCGAGAAATATTATTGTCAGCAACTGATTGAATCTGCCCGATCGGTTAAAGATTTTTCAACCGCTTTTGCCTGGAAAAGTGATGCGGCGTCGCGTTTAAGTTTTCTGGTGTTTCTGTTCGGTTTTGATATTTTCCGCGCCTGCGCCATGCTGATGGTGTTTTATTCTGATCTGAGTATCGGTCAAATGCTTGCAGTA
Organism: Methylococcaceae bacterium NSM2-1; assembly: GCA_002256705.1. GTDB lineage: Bacteria > Pseudomonadota > Gammaproteobacteria > Methylococcales > Methylomonadaceae > Methylobacter_C. The sequence continues at coordinate 4,151 of NQJI01000084.1, read as the reverse complement.
TTTGGTTACCTCTGGTTTATGATGGCGCCTGTACAGGAAATTCTAAATATTCAATATGCTTTTTATGCCGCTAAAGCTGCATTATTCCGTATCAACAGATTGAATGGGCTGAAACAGGAGCCGCATTATCCGCATCTTGAAAATCCGTTTCTGAACAAAAAAACCGTCTCTATTCGGGTCGATAATCTGCACTTCAGTTATGGTGAAGAAAAAATACTGAACGGTATACAGTTAAAAATTAAAGCCGGAGAAAAGGTTGCTCTGGTTGGCGCCAGCGGAGGCGGCAAGTCTACCTTGATACAAACCTTGATTGGCCTCTATCCTCCAGATGCGGGTCGGATTTGCTTTGACAACGTTCCCATTGAACGTATTGGTTTGGAGGTCGTCAGAGAAAATGTGGTTACTGTGCTGCAACATCCTGTTCTTTTTAATGATACCATTCGCGCCAATCTCACTTTGGGTAAACCCGTTAGCGATGCTGTATTATGGAATGCACTGACTATCGCGCAATTGAAAGATGCGGTTAAAGAACTGGATAACGGCTTGGATACTATCGTCGGCCGCTTGGGGATGAGACTTTCCGGTGGTCAACGGCAAAGAATGGCCATAGCCCGCATGATTGTAGCCAATCCTAAAGTAGTGATACTGGATGAAGCAACTTCTGCTCTGGATAGCGAAACCGAGCATAATTTACATCAGGCACTTGCATCCTTTTTAAATGGCCGCACCACCATTATTATTGCTCATCGTCTGAGCGCCGTTAAACAGGCCGATCATGTTTACGTTTTCGAACAAGGTAAAATCTGTGAGCAAGGGCGGCATGAAACGTTACTCAGCCAACATGGCCTTTATGCCAAACTTTATGGAGAATACCAGTAAAGCAGGCGCAGGGTAAAAGGTAAAAAATCTATCCCTTTGAACCTTTCACTTTGTACCTTGAACCTAACTATTTATGACTGAACTTTACGATTTACATTGTCATTCAACCGCCTCTGATGGCGCATTATCGCCTACAGAATTAGTGCAACGTGCGTATCAGCAGGGTGTTACCTCATTGGCATTAACGGATCACGATACCACAACCGGACTTCCGGAAGCACGGTTGTGTGCTGCTGCAACAGGTATCAAGTTAATCGCGGGCATTGAACTTTCCACAAACTGGCAAAATAAATGTTTCCATATAATTGGACTGGGTATTGATCCTGATTATGAGCCGCTGGCTCAAGCCACCCACAGTTTGCAAAGCATTCGTCTGGAACGAGCCGAAAAAATTGCCTTAAAACTGGAGAAAAAACATATCCCGGGTGCATTGGAAGCGGTCAAAAAAGCCGCTGGCGATGGCATGATTACCCGCACCCATTTCGCGGATTTTCTTTTGTCACAAAACCATGTGTCTACCCAACAAGAAGCATTTGACCGTTATCTGGCGAAAGGTAAGCCCGCTTATGTATCCACTTCCTGGGCTGAACTAGAGCTGGCAGTCGACTGGATTACCGGATCAGGCGGTATTGCAGTATTGGCGCATCCTTTGCGCTATAAACTGACGGCCAATTGGATGAAACGCTTACTCACTGTATTCAAGGATGCCGGCGGCCAAGGAATAGAGGTCATAACGGCCAGGAATAATGCCGATGAGATAAGGTTAGTGGCGAATTATGCTGCACGTTACGAGTTGGCTGGATCAGTGGGGTCTGACTTTCATAGTGCGGTCAACCAGTGGGTGGAATTAGGCAGGCTTGCACCTTTACCCAGGAACATCAAACCGGTATGGGAATTGCTGGGTTAGCGTTACAGCACAGTATCATTTCCGCTAAAAACGGTTTTAATTTCTCAGCGTCACAATGGTGCAATTATAATTGAACCAGCGGCCAATGGGCGGTTGATTAACAGCTCTCGCTATAGTCGTTAATAATTTCGCGCCATAGCCGGAATTATCCGATTACACATCAGACACACATCATAATGGGTATTATAAGAAAACTTGCATCTCAAACTGCGATCTATGGTATCAGCAGTATTTTTGGTCGATTCCTCAATTACCTGTTGGTACCGCTGTATACCTATTATTTTTCGGCAGCGGAATACGGAGTGGTATCAGAGTTTTATGCTTATGCCGGATTCTTTTCTGTTTTACTCTTATTCGGGTTTGAGACCGGCTATTTCCGGTTTCGCGACAAGGAGCATTCGGGCCGGGATGTAGCTTATTCAACAGCGCTGATTTTCGTTGTACTGGTCAATCTGAGTTTTTTTCTGGGTATTCTGCTCATTAATACAAGACTTTCGGCGGCGCTGAATTATGCTGATCATCCGGAGTATGTGTTGTGTTTTACCCTTATCTTAACCCTGGATGCCATTGCGTCTATTCCGTTTGCCCGGTTACGCGCTGAAGACAAGGCCTTTCGTTTTGCCGGAATCAAGGTGACAGAAATATTGGTAACCGTGCTGCTCAGTCTGTTTTTCATTATTTATTGCCCCAAGCTCTACGCGGAAAATCCGCAGTCATGGATAGCCAGAATTTACAATCCAGCGATTGGCATAGGTTATATTTTTATTGCCAACCTGATCGCCAGTCTATTCAAGTTTTTGTTGCTTGCACCCCAGTTAAAGGGGCTGGCCTGGGGTTTTGACCGGGAATTGTTTGGCAGAATGATCCGCTACTCGCTACCCATGGTGGTGATTGGTTTCGCCGGAATCATCAATGAAATGCTCGATCGCGCCCTGCTTAAATATTTGTTGCCTTATGACCCACAGACCAATATGAAAATGCTGGGTATTTATAGCGCTTGTTACAAGCTATCTATTTTGATGTCGTTGTTCATCCAGGCGTTCCGGTATGCCGCGGAGCCTTTTTTCTTTGCCTATTCAGCAAACAGCGATGCCCGCACTGTTTACGCGAAAGTGCTTAAGTTCTTTGTTATTTTTTGTGTTTTCATCTTTTTACTGGTGACGCTGTTTATCGATTTCTTTAAGTATTTTCTCGGCGAGGAGTTCCGTACGGGTCTTGAAGTCGTGCCGATTTTATTACTGGCTAATTTGTGTCTGGGCATCTATGTAAATTTGTCGATCTGGTACAAACTGACTGATCGCACCTTGATGGGCGCCTTCGTTTCATTGGCGGGTGCAGCATTGACGATTGTGCTTAATGTATGGTGGATACCCATACTCGGTTACGTTGGCTCAGCGTGGGCGACACTGGCTTGCTATGCAAGTATGGCGATTGTATCGTATCTGCTGGGACGGCACTATTATCCGGTAGCTTATGATGTTAAACGTGTGATCGGTTATATAACACTGGGCGTTGGCCTCTATATTGCGCGTGAACAATTGCCGGTAGGTCCTGGCTGGCAACAACCGTGGTTATTGTCTATTGAGTTAATGACAATTTATATTCTGGTGACAGTGCTTTTTGAGAGGCGTCAAATTGGGGTAATTGTTAAAAGGTAGAGTTGTCACACTGTTGACTCTGTTGTGAATTAATATGCTGAGTGTTCTTTGTTAAACCATCACTCATAAGCTATGCCAAATAATTCGCAAGTACGGACTCGTCACATCGCTGGTTTCATTTTATTGTTGCTGGGTGGCTGGGTTTTACACAGTTTTCTCGCGTTGCTGATTTGGGCTGTGGTGCTTGCAATTTCCACCTGGCCTGTTTATCAACGGCTATTGGCTTCCAATGAACTACATGGAAAAATGACGTGGGTTGCTTTGGGGCTTACGTTACTGATCGGCGCGATTATTTTAGCACCATTGGGCTATGGCTTGAGCCGGTTGCTACAGGAGGCACAATCACTCGGTCAACTCCTGACGGATGCACAAAATGCTGGTATTCCACCGCCGGCTTGGCTGGAGACCCTGCCAATAATGGCCAAGTGGGCCAAAGAGTGTTGGATGAGCGTATTGGGCAGTTCAGAAGCTGCAAATGAATCATTGCACTGGCTGGGCACGGGCAGGGCGGTCACTTATACCAAAGAATTTGCCAGCCAGCTTTTTCATCGCTTCTTCGGTTTTCTGATCATTCTTCTGGTGCTGCTTTTCGTTTATCAACATGGCGATAGCCTGGGTCGTCAGGTGTTGGCCAGTAGCCGCAGGTTGTTCGGGGAAAGGGGGTTTCGATATACTTTACATGCCACGGCTGCAGTGCGCGCCACGGT
>NQJI01000083.1 GCA_002256705.1 Methylococcaceae bacterium NSM2-1 | reverse complement strand
GCATAGCGTTGATACATGCGGCTTAGGTCGCCTGAAAAAATGGCGGCTTCATCACCGCCTGTACCTGCGCGTATTTCCAGGAAAATGTTGCGATTGTCGTTGGGATCTTTGGGTAGTAACAATACTTGCAATTCATGATCCAGTGTTTCTATCAGAACTTCCGCCTCATTGATTTCTTCCTTGGCCAATTCCCTTAGTTCGGGGTCTGCGTCGTTAGCCATTTCTTTAGCCGAGGCCAGCATTTTCAATGCTTGTTCATAGCGTTTGTAACAATCAACCAATGGGCCGATTTGGGCATATTCCTGGCTCAGGGTGCGGAATTTGTTTTGATTACCTTGTACTTCAGGTTCTGAAAGCAAGGCTGCGATTTCGTCATAACGTTCGCACAGGTTTTCAAGTTTAAGTTGTATGGAGTGTTTCATTGAGATTTTGTTAATTTAAAAATTTCGCGGGCAGCGGCAATCAAGTCGAGGCGTTCGTTTTCGGCGGCGGCTCTGATTTGGGTGCTGGGCGTATGAATGAGTTTGTTGGTCAGGCTATGAGCGAGCCGGTTAAGGGCTTCTTCAGCGGGAACGCCGTTTTTAAGTAACGCCAGGGCTTTTTGTAAAGCTTCATCGCGGGATAGCTCGGCTTGATGGCGGTAATCCCGAATTGTGGATTGTGCACCCTGAGCGCGTAACCAGGCTAAAAAATAATCAACCTGCGTGTCGATTATTTCTTCAGCCTGTTCTGCCGCCAGCCGGCGCGAGTTCATGTTCTGATCAATGGTGTGTTGCAGGTCGTCGACGGTATAAAGATAAACATCTCTAAGTTGTTCAACTTCAGCTTCAATATCGCGCGGTACAGCCAGGTCTACCATAAACATGGGTTTATGTTTGCGTTTTTTAAGCGCGCTTTCCACGCGGCCCTTGCCTAGGATCGGCAATTGGCTGGCAGTTGAAGAAATAACGATATCTGCTTCAGCCAGATGCATAGGTAATTCGGATAAGGCAATCGCATAGCCGTTAAACTGTGCAGCCAAGGTGTGCGCTTTGTCATAGGTGCGGTTAGCGATAATGATGCGGCCTATACCTTGTTGGGATAAATGCCTCGCTGTTAGTTCTATGGTTTCACCTGCGCCTATGAGTAAAGCGGTCTGTTCGCTGAGTTTATCGAAGATTTGTTGTGCCAGTTGAACGGCAGCGAAGGCAACCGATACGGGGCTGGAGCCAATAGCGGTATCGGTGCGTACTTTTTTGGCAGCGGTAAAGGTGTGCTGAAAGAGTTTGCCCAGGCGTTTGCCTAAAGTACCCGCATCGTAAGCGGCCTGATAGGCCGTTTTCATTTGCCCCAGAATTTGTGGTTCGCCCAGAATCATGGAATCCAGGCCGCAAGCCACGCGAAACATGTGGCGGATGAGTTCGCTATCGGTATGACAGTACAGATAAGGAGTAAAATCGGCTGCACTGATTTGTTTGCTTTGAGCTACCCAGTCAATCAGTACTTGTTTATTCGCTGTTGATGAGGTGCAGTAAAATTCGGTGCGGTTACAGGTTGACAGTATGGCGGCTTCACTGATTTCTTTGAGTCGCCATAACTCTTTTAACGATGCCTCCAGTATGTCGGCAGGGAATGACAGGCGTTCACGGATTGAAACCGGTGCGGTATTGTAATTAATCCCTACTGCAAGAAAAGTCATGGTATTTATGGTTAAGTCAGTTTAATGTTGCGCAATAAGTTCAAGATGCAAGGTTCAGGATAATATTTTTTTCGCCTATTGTCTGGCATCTTACACCTTAACGTCGTAACTTTTAGTAGAAAACCCGGCATATTATGTCGCCGTATTTTAAGAAATATAATAACTTTATCCAAATGGAATAAAATCAGCTGTCTAAATCGACGGGTTTTTCTGATAATCTATTGCGATTGTATATTGGGTAATAAATAGGATTGAGTGTGTTAATTTTTAGATTGCTTTCAGTAATAACCATCGTTTTTCTTAACAGTTGCGTCGAGTCACCTGCAAAGCCAAGCGGTTCAGAAGAATCCGTTGCGCCTGTTAAAATAACTGAGACTAAAGAAAAAACTAAACAAAAAGAACTAAAAACCTCAATTGATCCCGATGTGCTTTTTATGCTAATGACGGCAGAGATTGCCGGACAAAGGGGGCAATATGATATTGCTCTGGAGGGTTATATGGAAGCCGCGAAGCGTACGCATGATTCAAGGTTTGCTGAAAGGGCGGCAATGATTGCTATGTACATGAAAGATGGCAATAAAACAAATGAGGCGGTGGCTTTATGGCTGCGGCAGGATCCCAAAAACCCGACAGCAAGAAAAATTGCGGCATTATCGGCCTTAAGTGCTGGAGATAAGAAAGTCGCCGCTGAGCACTTAAATGTGTTGCTGGCTGTTGATCCTGCCGGTTTCGAAAATGCGTTGCTTGAATTGGCCAGTGTACTGCAAAAGGATGGCAAGATGGCTGCCGTTTATGACGTACTCGAGGCTTTGTCAAAACAGCATCCTGACCAGGCTGAAATTTATTATATGCAGTCATTACTGGCTATCCAGAAGAAAGATAAATATCTGGCTGAAACAAAAATAAAGCAGGCTTTGAAGTTGCGGCCAGACTGGGATAAGGCGCTGATTCTTCAAGCCCAGATAGCCGTATTTTCAGGAGACTTGAATAAAGCAAGAACGCTGTTAAAAGAGGCGGCCCTTAAGTATCCAGACAATAGTAAAATTAATAAAATGTATGCTCAGGTGTTAATAAAAGCTGAGGACTATGAAGAGGCCATTGATGTTTATCAAAACATTATAGCGGCTGATCCCAAGGATATAGAAAGTCAGTTTGCTCAGGGGTTAGTATATTTGCAATTGGACAGGGACGAGTCGGCTGAAGACATTTTTAAGAAACTGCTGGAGCAACCAGAGTGGAGGTATCAGGCCAGCTTTTATTTGGGAAAAATAGAAGAAAAACGGGATGATACGAAAAAGGCGCTGGTCTGGTTCGATAAAGTAACGGATGGGCCATTTGTTTTTGATGCATCAATTTCAGCAATTTCTTTGCTTGCGAAAGATAAACAGTTCGATGAGGCCAACTCACGATTAAGTCTCTTGCAGTCGAAGTTTCCAAAACAAAAGCTGCGGCTCCTGTTGGTGCAGGCAGAGTTATATAGTCAGCAAAAGCAATATGAGAAGGCATTTGATCTATTGACTGAGGCTCTGGTTGATTCTCCTGATCAAAAAGAGCTGTTATACACCCGTGCATTGCTGGCTGAGCGTGTCGATAAGCCGGATATAGTGGAAGCGGATCTGAAGAAAATATTGGCAATGGATCCTGATAATGTCGAGGCCTTAAATGCCTTGGGATATACTCTGTTGAACAAGCCTGAGCGCCTTGCAGAAGCGGAAAAATACCTCCAGCAAGCGCTTAGGCTTAATCCGGATGCGGCGGTCATAATTGATAGTTATGGCTGGTTGCAGTTTAAATTGGGGAATACTGGAAAAGCCCTGGATTATTTGCAACGAGCGTATGAAAAACAGCAGGAAAATGAAATAGCGGCGCATCTTGCCGAGGTGTTATGGGCTTTAGGTAGAAAAGATGAGGCTAGAGAGTTATTTGATAAAGCTATTAAAGATGCGCCAGATGATGAATATCTACTGGATTTTCAACGAAGAATATTGAACGGCGCACAAAAGTGATGTTAAGTATTAAAGCAAAGTGGTTGGGTTGGTGGTGTATGGTATTGATGCTGTCTGCCTGTACTATCGCGCCTGTAGAGCCGGAAATTCATTATTCAAGGATTGCAAGAGAGCATCTTTACCAGATGGAGCGATGGTCACTTGAAGGCCGGTTGGCGTTAACCGGAAAAAATGATTCCTGGCAGGCCAGTATAAACTGGGGGCACAGGCCTGATGATGAGAAAATAAAGTTATCCGGACCCTTGGGGCAGGGTGCAACCGTTATTCAATTAACAGGCAATTTAGTCACCATAGATCGCGGGGATGATGAAGTGCAATCATCAACTCAACCGGAAGAGTTTATCAATCAACAGCTGGGCATGTTTGTTCCGGTACGCTCCTTACGTTACTGGGTGGTAGGATTGCCTGAGCCAAGCAGCGCTTTTGTAGAGACAGCTACCGGTTTTACGCAGGGCGGATGGTTGATAGAATACAAACAAATGCAGCAAGTTGATGATCAGTCTATGCCGCGTAAAATCTCAGTCACAAATGAGCGGGTCAAATTAAAATTATTCATAGATCAATGGGTTTTAAATGTCGCAAAAGCAATTTGATCAATCTGCATGGGCGGAAAAATGGCCTGCACCGGCAAAGTTGAATTTAATGTTGAGGATTGTTGGTCAGAGGCCTGATGGTTATCATTTGTTGCAAACAGTTTTTCAATTTATAGATTTGTGTGACTGGCTAACATTTCATCCGGTTGATGATGGACGAGTGAGCTTGCAAAAACCGATTCCAGGTGTGGCAGAGGCAGATGATTTGACAGTTAGAGCGGCGAACCTGTTAAAAGCAGCAACAGGATGTGACTCAGGCGTGCGCATCGAGGTGGAAAAAAACCTGCCCATGGGGGGCGGTCTGGGTGGTGGCAGTTCTGATGCCGCAACTACTTTGGTGGTATTGAATGAATTGTGGGGCTTGCAGTTATCAATGGAAAAATTGATGGAACTGGGGCTGACTCTGGGTGCGGATGTGCCTGTATTTGTGTATGGTTATTCATCATGGGCAGAAGGCGTGGGTGAACAACTGGAGAAGATAAATCTCGAAGAACCCTGGGTTATAGTTATCAAGCCTGAATGTCACGTAAATACAAAAGAAATATTTTCAGCTAAAAATTTGACACGGAATAGCAAATCGATCAAAATAGCCGACTTTATAGCGGGCCAACACCAAAACGATTGTGTCGAGGTGGTTTGTCAGCGTTACCAGTCTGTTAAAGATGCTCTGGTTGCTTTGTCTGAGTTTTCAGAGGCAAGACTAACCGGGACAGGGGCTTGTGTTTTTGCACAGTTTGATTCGGAAGACGCAGCGGTCAATGCCTATGAGTCACTTAAAAATAAGTGGCAGGTTTATCTGGCTAAGGGTTTAAATGAATCGCCTTTGTTTTCAAGGCTGAAGATTGGTAAATATATATCATGATTATTGGGTCGTCGCCAAGCGGTAAGGCACGGGGTTTTGATCTCCGCATACCAAGGTTCGAATCCTTGCGACCCAGCCATTTATCTCCACCAAGTTGAATTCTAATTGGGAGTGCTTGAATGAATGACACCTCTATGATGGTGTTTTCTGGCAATGCTAACTTGGCTTTGTCTGACGGTATAGTTAAGAAGCTTAATATGCGCCTGGGAATGGCGGCTGTCGGTAGATTTAGTGACGGAGAAATTGCGGTAGAAATTGAAGAAAATGTCCGGGGTAAGGATGTTTTTATTATTCAGCCGACCTGTTCTCCTGCTAATGAGAATTTAATGGAATTGTTAGTGATGATTGACGCTCTCAAGCGGGCATCAGCATCACGTATTACTGCGGTAATGCCTTATTATGGCTATGCACGGCAGGATAGACGTTCGCGATCAGCCCGGGTGCCCATCACTGCCAAGCTGGTTGCCAAAATGATTGAACAAGCGGGTGCCCATCGCGTTTTGACGGTTGATTTGCATGCCGACCAGATTCAGGGTTTTTTTGATATACCTGTAGACAATGTTTATTCATCACCCATTCTTTTAGGTGATGTGTGGCGGCAACAATATAAGGATCTGATTGTTGTTTCACCTGATGTCGGTGGTGTGGTTAGAGCGCGTGCGCTTGCCAAGCGTCTGGATGACGCTGATCTTGCCATTATAGACAAGCGCAGGCCCAAGGCTAATGTCTCGGAGATTATGCACATCATTGGTGATGTTGATGGTCGCACCTGTGTGATGATTGATGATTTGGTCGATACCGCCGGAACTTTGTGTCATGCCGCTGTTGCTTTAAAAAAGCACGGAGCAATAAAAGTGGTTGCCTATTGTACGCATGCCGTATTGTCAGGCGCTGCAATAAAAAACCTGAATGGCTCGGAACTTGATGAGTTGGTTGTTACGGATACCATCCCATTGAGTCAGGATGCTGTCGGGTTAGGAAAAATAAGACAGCTTAGTGTTGCAGAAATGTTGGCTGAGACTATAAGGCGTATTGCAGTAGGTGAGTCGGTTAGTTCGCTTTACGTAGATTAACCATACGTAGATTAAAAGTTGTTGATTGATAGAATTTAATGTGTGTGCTTTTAGGGCACGGACTTCAGAAAAAATGGTGAGGAAAAATGTCTAACGTATTTGAATTTGTTGCCGAAAGTCGCGGACGGTCAGGCAAGGGCGCAGCGAGAAGTGCACGTCGTCAAGGTAATGTGCCCGCAGTGATATACGGTGGCCATAGAGAGCCTCAAATGCTGGTATTAAATCATAATGAAGTCATTAAGCATCTTGAACATGAAGCAGTTTATTCGCATGTACTGGATGTCACTGTTGATGGAAAAACAGAGCAAGCAATTCTGAAAGGTGTTCAACGTAACCCTGCCAAATTTCAGATTTTGCATCTGGATTTTCTCCGG
>NQJI01000082.1 GCA_002256705.1 Methylococcaceae bacterium NSM2-1 | reverse complement strand
TTCCTGGGAAATAACAATTAACTTGTCTTTTTGTAATTTATCCCGCAATGATTTGTCAATCAAACATATTGTTTTCAGCTCAAAACCAGATGATTTTGCTAACAAACCTTGCAAGCTGGATTGACCTATCGGCGCATAAATAACGGCCAAAGCAAGCATAATCTTTTGCTCATCGCTTGATAGCGCATTAAAAAGAGTAAGTAATTTATTTTTCATTAAAGTTTTGTTACGTTACAAAGGCGGGGGATAGTTTAAAGTCAAGTCATTCCCCCGACTTCGACAAGTCCTTTTGTCCTGACCTCAGTCAGGTAAGGTAATCATCGCAGGCCTTTATTGGGTATGGAGTGGTACTTTGAAAATGGTATGCAGTGCGTATCTACTTAATCTGAATTACCGTGAAAGTCACACACAGCAGTGCATGAAATGGTATATGATTTATCAAATATACCACGAAGAACACGAAGAAAAGCAATTACTTTAACGTAAAAACTTCGTGCTCCCTTCGACCTTCCTCAAGACAGGCTTCGTGGTTTTATGGCTTACCGTGAATGTACATTTTTCATAACTGGTGACAACCTGTTTTCATGATCGTTAAGTTCGCCATGGATGTGCTGGCAAATCAGTAACGCCGATTACTTCAACCCCTGCCTTGGCAACTTGATGATCGTTTTCTACGGAGCTACCGCTCACCCCGATTGCACCAATAAGAACTCCGTTTTCGTCGACTATAGGCACGCCGCCTGGAAAAGTAATCAAACCATCGTTAGAGTGTTCAATCCCGTAAAGGGGTCCACCCGGTTGCGATAGCTCGCCGATTTGTCCCGTATTCATAGCGAAGAAACAGGCAGTCTTGGCTTTTTTGATGGCAATATCAACGCTTCCTACCCAGGCACCGTCCATACGCACGAATGCCTTTAAATCAGCACCCGAATCCACTACGGCAATACACATCTGGGTGCCTATTTTTTTTGATTCACGAATCGCCGCTTCCATCGCCTTCTCGGCTTGCTCGAATGTTACATGCATAATCTGTCCTCTCTCTTTAATTATATTTAAATTGATAACTTCTTTGACTGTGAAAGCCCACAATTAATGTCTCATGACGGTGTGGGCAAACGATAAAATTGTTTACTCGCCTGACTGTGTTTTATAAACCCTGTTTGCAAATTTGTAAAAATCCGCAACAGTGGTATGTAAGTAAAGACATGCCTATCACATCTGTACTGCCAGAACTCACAGAATATTCGCATAATCCTGCTCCAGTTGCCGGAAATTCAGCGATGACATGAAGCGGCTAAAACTCAGCCAGGATGATAATCCACTTAAATCCCTAAATTGAGGCGGTAAAAATCGTGGTGCTATTACTGTGCCCTCTTCCACCAAATCAACCAGTACTTTCATATCCTCAATCATGGTTTTTCCACAGAGCCTTTGATATAAGTCAGGTCTTTGGTAAACGGCAAGCCATCGGGACTGCTGCCTCTAAATACACGGCTACTGAGGGTATAACTTTCCTCCTCATCAAGACCTTTGTCTCTAAAAAAAGTAAATATGTCCATAAAATTAGCGCCTTCTTCAGTCAGGGTGATGGCGCGTACCCGATTAATCAGGTTCATGAGTCGATTGGGTGTAGAACTAAAGGTTAATATCTCCATCAATACCGCCAATCCTTCTTGCGTGACAGTCGCAGAAGGCGGACCTTTGCCAAGAAAGGTGCAATAAGGCTGCGCCAAACCATTCAATGTAGTACCCAAGTGCACCCAAATTTCGTGAACTTCAAGCACCCGTAAATCACGCATATTAAATAAGGCATCAGCGCGTAATTTGACGTAATCAGTGCCCGCTGCGGCATCAGCAATAATTCCATCGCTAATCATTGCGCGTAGTCCATCCCCCGGAAACATGCTTTGGATTTTTTCGTTAAGAATGGCTACTGCGTCTTTTGCATTAATCGTCTTGGGTTCTTCGACTAAAAAATCAAGCTGCAAGAGTTGAGAAAGCGTAGCTTCCATCATGCTGCCCAGAGTGGCAATGGTCGGATCGCCAACATGAAAAACATCTTGAGAAGAACCGTACAATTCCTGCGAAATATTCGAAAACGTCGGCGTTCCCCTGGATTCAAGCATACGCACAACATCTTGATATTCGCGGCAAATCCGGCGCATGATAACGCTAAGCGGATTGAGTTGACCCAGTTTACGTACCAGATCGCGCTCAATCTGATAGAACTCATTTTTTTTATCGACGGGGTCAAAGCCTAACGGACGGTTTTGATAATACTCTATTGTTACTACGGGTGGCGTTTGACAATTACCTTTAAAAAAATCCTGTTTGATAATGTCATCCCATTTGATGGCATCGAGAATACGGATGGGTTGTTGTGCTTTGACGATCCTATCCGAAAGCGTTTTAACTTCAGTCAGATAAGTCGATGGTTTAACGATTTTTTTACTCATGTCTACGTCGTCCGTTAGCTGTGCATCGTTCGTATGGCAACAATTTGCAAGGATCAGCTGTACATGTAGCAGAACCAAGCCCAGTATATCAATAGATTGAGAACGCCCAAGGAAATTCCAACACGGGCAAATTCAAAAAAGCCCAGTGTATCCCCTCGTTTTTCGGCATTTTGAATAATGATGACATTACTTGCCGCACCAAGAATCAGAAAATTACCTGCGATAGTACTACCCGCCGCTAAAGCCATCAGTGATTGTGCGTCCGGGTTCGCCAGCATCGGCAGATAGAGCGCCACCAAGGGCACATTAGATATTAGCTGACTGAGCGTAGCGCTTAGTATCATAATAGCCGAAACACTGGTCAGATCTATGCGCAGCTCATTAACCCATTGCTGTATGAAGCCGGTTTGCCAAACGCTGGCCATTAATACAAACATGGCTGCAAAAAATAGCAAGGTTGACCAATCTATGCTTTTTAATATCTGCAATCGAATAGAGCTAAACAAAATAGGCGGTAATGCAGCAATAATGGCGATATGACTCAGTTCGATTCGAATCGGGCTGTGCATATTAACCAGGATGATTTTAAGGGTTATCAGTGTGATCAATAAAAATAGTGAAGCACGAACCAATTTAGCCAGTTGTTTATCCAGTAGCTTGACTGGGTTATGATTAAGCGGCATACCGTCGATAAACTCTTGCCTATAAACCAGTCTCAACACCAGATAGGTGAGCCACAAGTTGATCAGTGTGGGCACTGCAAGTGCTTGAAAATACGTTTGAAAAGGTGCGGGTAATCCGCCCTGGCTGGCAATAAGAAAATTTTGCGGATTGCCTACAGGACTCATCACACTACCAATGGTGATAGCATAAGCCAGTGTTAATAACAGCAACTTGCTATTGATATTGTGCTCCCTGGCCAGGCGTAATACCAGCGGAGTACCGATTATGGCGAGCGTATCGTTCATGAGCAATGCCGAGGCAAGCGCCGCCCCAAACAAAATCCCCATAACCAGATGCTGAACTGATTTCAGCCCGCCAAACAAACGATAAGCCATATAATATAAATAGCCGCTGGCTACCAGTGCTTGACCAATGATAAACATGCCCAGCAGAAACAGCATGACATTAAGGTCTATTGCTTTTAAAGCGTCGAGTCCACTAATCTGTTTGGTAGCTACCACTATGAGCGCGCCTCCCGTCATCGACTGCCAGATTTTAATATTAAAATGACCGATTTGCCGTACAGCGATCAATACAAAGACGGCAACCAATACTAGTACAGATACGTTCATTTTTGTTTTAGTTGATCTGAAAAATTTGGTCAAATACACGGCGAACAAACTGTTTTTAGGCTTATTTCAGGGTTCAAGGACTGTATTCCCTTCTTGTAGACTAGCACTGAATTAGCTATTGTGAATGTCCATTTAAGTTTAATTTAAGATTAATTTAAGACTACAGGGCTCATAATAGTATAAAAAGTGTTACCTGAGACAAAACCATGCACGAACAACCATTAAAAAACACGACGAATGACGAAGATAGTGCTATTGCATCAAGACGCAAGTTCCTAAAGCAGATGGCTTGTGGATCTTTGCTGGCAATGAGCGGATCCGGGGTTGCAACAGCGGCAGTTCGACATGTCATCTATCCGGGCCGCAACGGACACAGTCATGTGCATGCAAAGCCTATCCACAACCTCGCGCGACATATTCACTCTCGTATTTTTACACGGCATACCTCTATTCCAGAACGGGATATCCAATCTTCGACGTACAATCGCTATTCTCCTTCACACAAAACGCTGTCCTTTGAACATACACATACCGGCGATAAGTTAAAGTTAACCTATTTTGAGCAGGGTAGTTATATTAAAGACGCACTGCAAGAAATCAATTATCTGCTTCGCGACTACCATACCGATGATGTTCACCCTATAGATACTGCATTACTGGATCAGTTGTTTGATCTGAAACAGACTCTTGGCGTTAACAAGCCTTTTCATATCGTCTCCGGTTATCGCTCTCCGTTTACCAATGCCCAGTTACGCAAACATAGCCATGGGGTCGCAGAACATAGTCTTCATATGCAAGGCCGGGCGATTGACATTCGTGTTGAAGGAGTACAAATCAAAACGATTAGAAAGGCAGCACTGGCTATGGCACGTGGGGGTGTAGGTTATTATCCGCGCAGTAATTTTGTCCATCTGGATACTGGTGAGTTCAGAACCTGGTAAATAAGCGCACATCGCGCCCTAACTATTTAAACCCCTTGTAGGTCAGGCTTTAGCTTAACCAATGTTACCTATTCTGGCCGGGCAATGTCGGGCTAAAGCTTGGCCTGCGCAATAGATTACTGAACTACTGGATCGCCTCTCTGAAGTGTTAGTTATTTTTTATAACGGGTACTGCAGGCGCTACATTGACGCTAACAAAAATCGACTGATCCGATAAATCTTCAGGTTTTCTAAGAGCTCCAAGCAGAATATCATCATAACCATAAATATCCGGGTAAAACGCAAGGTTATTATCATGGTCGAAAAAAGACGTGATATAAAGAAACAACACGGGTATTGATTTTTTCAAGATGACCCGTTGTGTTTTGGGTGTATTCAACGCTTGCTGTATAGTTTCCTTGCTCCATTGATTTTTAAGCGCAAATTCTGCCAGCCCTTCCGGGTTTGCAACCCGTACACAACCATGACTAAAATCCCTTCGTGACTTGCTAAACAGGGTTTGAGACGGCGTATCATGTAAATAGACGTCTTCCTTGTTAGGAAAAATAAACTTCACCTTACCTAGTGCATTCTTTTTGCCCGGACGCTGCCTAACCCTTAACGTGCCTTGCTTAAGCTGAGCAATGGATGAGTACGTAAAAGCGACAGCCTTTGTCTCATTTCCGAAAGTGGTAACCAGCTCCATATTTTCACTGCCCAAATAACTGGGGTTTTGCATTAACTTGGGCAGTATTTCTTGTTTAACGATATTGTAGGGCACATTCCAGTAGGGCATAAAATCAATAAAGCGCATTTCCGCCATCAACACCGGGGTTTCGTTTTTCATTGCCTTACCAACAACGACCTTCATGTTGGCTATATCCGAACTGAACCGATCTATGTCATCAAATGCCCATAGTTGAAAAGCCGGAATATTGACAATAATATAAGGCCCTGCATTGAGCTCAGGTAACCACCGTAGTCTTTCCATGGCTAATTCAATTTGCGTTACTCTTTGACTTAACGGCACATTGATGGCAGCGACAGTACCTTTACCAATAACTCCGTCTGCGTTCAAGCCGTGCCGTTGCTGAAACTTTTTAACAGCTGTAACGATTTTGCCCATATAACGTATGGATTTCCCGGCATCATCACCATTATCACCCTCTTCTGGCATATCACCTACGGTCACTAAAAATCGCTGTAGTTCTTCAATTTGGCGAAGATTGCCGCCAGGGTTTATGGATTTTTCAATGCGTAATTGAAAAGGCGGCGATTTCCGGGCAAGCAGACGATAAGTGGCTAATGCCGATTTTAACTTTTGATATTGTTGCAATTTGGGTTCTACTAACAGGGGTAATTGCTTGATAGTACCCAGAGCTAAACTGTCTTTAATCATGGAGGGCAAATCAATCAGCTTTTTTTCCCTTAACTTGACTTTATAATTTATTCCCTGCGGATTCACTCGGCCATAATGCAAATCATGCAGGAAACGCAACAAAGACAGGCTGATGGCTGTATCGTAGAGCGCCAATAGCCTGTAATTATCGGGCGCAAGCTTTAAGGCAGGCTCTAGTTTTTGATGTAGTGTGTAAGCGTCGTAATTTAACGCATCCAAACCACTGACCGATGCGTCATTTAATAAATTGAGTACTTCGACAATATTTTTTTTTGCCTGGGCATTACCTAGCCATAACAACTGGTAATTTGCAACTTTATAAAGCGCATCAAGATCTTCCGTGCGATTTATAAAATTCGACAGCACCAGATAAGGATGGTGTTTTGTAGTAATAATGGAGGTAATTTCATTAGCTACACTGGCGTTTTCGTTAGCAATAATTTCAGTAGCTACACTCGCTGCATGGCTATCTAAACCGACTTTATGGCGAGAAATATCTTCAGTAACCCGACTAGCTGTTTGCTTGATTATGCCTTCAGCAAATAGCACTTGAGCCGGCAAACTCAGAAAAAAAAACATTAACAACCAACTCAAGGTAAAAGTAGTAAACTTTTTAAAACTTGCTCCTTGCGCATCGAGCCTTATTCGGTTTTTCAAATCACTTTTTTGCGAAAAAAATAGTTTTCTCGAATCAAGCATACAAACCTTTTTTGCCAATATACTTAACTGCATACAACACACGCCCATCTCTGTAATAATCATAAAATAATCAGTTTTTAGCTTTACCTCTATCTGGTGCTGCAATTCAAATACTAACTGCTTGTTTTGATAGAAATAGACAACGTATGTCGACTAAACCAAAAGTTCCGTTGACCCTTTATGTGGCATAAAAGTTCTATTTTACACCACCTTAACCTTAAACTTCCTTAACAAGGAAGGCGATAGCAAAAAAACTTAACACCCTGCGCAAATCCTTTTTCCCCAGGCTAAGCAAGATGTTGCCAGTGTCACTAATAGTTACCTAAATCTGTACACAGCGCTTTTCGCTGTCCCGTTTTATCAGGGTAACCCGCCTTATGAAAACTCAAGCCCAGATTGTTTTCAACAATTGAGGCAAATAACCGGCTGAAATAGAATTGAACGTCTTATTGCATCAATGTATGTATCGGCACATTCCAGATCAAGAAACTTTACGGCAAAAAAAATACTATTGCTCGTCCTTTGGATTGGCGATTTACTACTGATGATGCGCAGATAAAATTGAAAAAAACTTTACCCGACATAAAAAAATGACTGAGTACTCGAGCATGACTAATCTGTCGGAACAACACATTACTACGCTCAAGATGCCGCGAAAAAGTTAAACGGCGCAAAAGACGGGCGTTTCAAGCGCAAGTGATCATTGATGAGGAATTCAAAACCGCATTTGGCCGAAAAGACCTTTGCCTGGGATTGCAAGGTGGCGCTGAGGTGTTTGACACCGCACCCGACTCCTTTGCATGGATCATTTTAAGGCGCACGGGAAAAAAAACGCAAATGGAAGCCGACACGGTTTCTTTGGCCGATCCTGAAAGCCCAGACTGACCCTAAATTCCAGACGGCGTTTAAGTATACGCGCATCACGGCCAAGGTTAGAGCTACGCCCTTATCGTGGACAAAGGTTGGTTAGTGAATTTTTTGCTACGCATGAAGTATTTTATCAACACCAGGTGTGACGATAGTAAGGCGTCGATATCCAGTTTTTCCAGCACACGGCTTAAAGGTGTGATTCTAACTCAGGAAACAAGCTCTGCAACGCCTCACGGAAACAGGGCTTGCACATTCGCCTCTCGCCGGGAGCTCATTTGAAAAACAAAACTCAGCAGACCAAACAGCAACACAACGAAAAGCTTATATTTTACTTTTTACGCTTGGCGAAGATCGTCCAAGGTGGACAATTGCTTTAGCCAAG
>NQJI01000081.1 GCA_002256705.1 Methylococcaceae bacterium NSM2-1 | reverse complement strand
AGTGATGAAAAGAATTGTGCCGCAAGAATGATGTTGAAACCGCGATTCATTGGATTATTTGCCTTGTGCGATTCTGCGCAAACCAGAATCATTGCACTATAAATGGTTAATAGGTTTATTTCATTGAGTTCATCGGCTACAAACTTAAACCGTAACAAGCGACAAGGCTTAATCATTCGCCCTGATATTTAGATGGGTGAGTTGGATTTTGGATGACTCACCGAAAAAGTTAGGCGGTTGGCAGGCCGCTCATGCTTCCAGACATCATTCCACGAACAACTTTTCTCAAACTTGCCCATCTTGAATTAATATTCTTTTAACTCATTGGGTTACAAGTTGCTCGGCTCAATTTTCTAGTTATTTCATCTATCTGTGAATGTTAACTTCCAGTGTCTTATCATGGGCAATAGACGATTCAATCTTATGCCACTTTACGAGTTCCAAAGTTCCATTGAAGTGCTCCACTATGGCGGTGCCACTTTCCACGAAATCTCCTGTGTTGATATATAAAAATCCGTCTATCACCTTAATTTCAGCGTGGTGTATATGCCCGCAAATAACGCCATCCAGGCCTTCGTCTTTAAGCGTGCTGACGATGCTCTCTTCATAATCGGAAATAAACTGAACCACATTCTTGACTTTGAACTTGACATAGGCGGCAAGGGAGAAATTTGATTGTATGCCAAGCCAACCCCTCATTACTCGTAGAAAGCGATTGACCCAAAGTAGAAAGTCATAGCCCTCGCTGCCTAGCTTGGCAATCCACTTGTGGCATTTGGCAATGGTGTCGTATTCATCACCATGGACAACCAGAAATTGCTTCCCGTCGAATGAAGTATGCACATCTGAATTTTTGACGATGATGTCGCCAAAAACATAATCGTCGTATTGCCTGACGTTTTCGTCATGGTTGCCAGGAATATAGATGACATGAGTACCATGTCGAGCTTTGCGCAGGACTTTCTGGATCACCGTATTATGATCCCTGGGCCAATACATTTTCTTGGAAAGCGCCCAAAAATCGATAATGTCGCCCACCAGGTAAAGCTTTTCACTCTCATTGTGCTTTAGAAAATCGAGTAAAACATCGGCTTGGCACTGAGTAGAACCCAGATGCAAATCGGAAATCCAGATGGTTCGATAGGTTTTATTCATAATCAAACTTTCAACATTGTATTACAAGCAAGAGGTACGTTGTCGACGACTGCTTAACCGGTACTTATTGGGTTTTCGTAACTCGCCAAAGCCATTTTTTTTGCATGGGCCTCATCATGGGCAAGTCATCCTGAAAGATGGCATTCGTGTCAGTGAATAGCATTCGCCACACAGGAAAAGAATTCTCCAAGAAAGACCTACATTATTGGGATGTTAACAGAAGCAAATGAAAGTTCTGTTACAAGCTGGTAAAACAATCACTTTGAGCTATTGAAAAATCTTAAAACCGGGTTGAGTCATCCAAAATCCAGTTTTGCCCTGAGCTATAACGGGATATTGGGTTATTCACCGAATAATTGAAGCAGTTGGCGGATCAAAAGATGAGAAAAGCTAGTTAAAGGCTGCGCTTATTTTTGCGTGACTGGTGTTCTCAGAGTGAACGTTACCGGGCCGTTATTGATAAGCGAAACCTGCATATCCGCGCCAAACTGACCGAATTGAACATTGGGATAGATTGTTGTTGCGAGGTGTTGCAGATATTCAAATAGTTGCCGGCCTTGTTCAGGTGGCGCGGCTGAAATAAAACTGGGGCGATTACCTTTCTGAGTATCCGCTGCTAACGTGAATTGTGGAACCAGTAACAATCCGCCGTTAATATCTCTCAAACTCAGATTCATGCGGTCATTTTCGTCGGCAAAAATTCGATAATTGAGGATGCGTTCCAGCAACCGTTCGGCATCTTTTTGAGTATCTTCTTTTTCTACAGCAATCAGTGCCATAATGCCTGTATCAATCTTGCCGATTTCTTGATTGTTGACTGTGACTTTTGCGGTGGTTACACGTTGAATAATTGAGATCATAAGTAAACTCGGCTGACTTCATTTTTTGTTTCCATGAAGCACTATAGGCTCTAAAAATGACTTGTTTCGTTAGACTGGCAGGTTTCAGCAATAGACTAATGTATTGATATAGTCAGTTTATGCGCCAGTGCGGATCATAAGTTCCTGCCACAGCTCATTATAGGCATCCGTGGAACGGCTTTTATGGATAAAGCCGCCCAATGGCATACGTTCCAGCCCCATGCGCTCTATATCACTGGCATAAGGAATAGCGGTATTTAAAATCCCGGGATGACTCCTGGCCAAATTCTCCATAATATCCAGGTGCATTCTTTTGCGCCGGTCAACCATCGAAAAAAACGGAATAAGCTCCAGATTGTGCAGTTTATTATCTTCAATAAATTTTTCCAGTTGCTCCAGCGTTCTTAAAGACAGCGTAGTAGGAATAATCGGAGACAACAAAATATCCGAAGTTTCAAAAACGGCTTCGGATAGTAACGAGATATTCGGCGGACAATCCAGAAAAATAAAATCGTACTCGTCCGCTAATGGCTTAAGAAGTTTTTTAAGTTGCCGGGTTGGTTTTTTCCTGGCATCCAGAACCAGATCCAGATTTCTAAATGAGAAATCTGACGGCAACAAGTCCAGGTTTTCAAAATCAGTGCCTTTAATCAGTCCGTCCAGTTCGCGTTTTCCGGCGATTAAATCCTTACTGCCGCCTTTCACCTTGGGCTTGATGCGAAAGTAATAACTGCTGGCCCCCTGCGGATCCAAATCCCAGACCAACGTGCGGTAGCCTTTGCAAGCAGAAATAAACGCCAAATTGACCGCGCTTGAGGTTTTACCTACGCCACCTTTGATGCTGTACAAAGCCACTATCTTCATCGTATGCTCCTGTTTTAATGAACCTGTTTCTAAAATTCAACAAACAAGTTTCTGATGTTAGCATTGTAGAAACTAATAAATTCGCTCATGGATCGTGTTCAGTGTCGTATTTTATCTTATGTAAGACCTTAGAGAGACGATTTATCGAACCTCTACAATAACTTGCTTTTCCTGGGGATTACTGAAGAGTTTTTGTCCGAAATTAAACTTAAAAAGAACAGGTCGAAGATAATCTCTTGAATTAGCTGTTAAATGTTTTCCAACGCCAAGTTCTGCATGAACGCAACCGGCTTATGGTTTATAATCAACCTCTTTTTAAAGTTTACATCGACCGGCGTATAACGTTTGGTATCGACTGTCATTGGTTAAAAATATCCCCCCATGCAAGAAATAAATCCGATTAAAAATAAAATAGCTGACCTGAAAAGCCGTGGTGATGCCCTTAGGAGGTATCTTTGACTTTGATATTAAGAGTGAACGCCTGGTCGAAGTTTTAAGAGAACTGGAAAATCCGAAAATCTGGGATAATCCCGAACAGGCGCAAGCGTTAGGTAAAGAGCGCGGACAGCTGGAAGTCATTGTTAATACCATTAATGAACTGGAGCGCGGTCTGACCGATGCCGAAGAATTATTGCTCATGGCGGTTGCCGAAGACGATGAAGAAACCGTTGATATCGTGGTTGATGATTTGGCGCATTTTGAAAAAAGAGTGGCCGACCTTGAATTCCGGCGCATGTTTTCAGGTGAAATGGATGCCAATAATGCCTTTCTGGATATACAGTCCGGTTCGGGCGGCACCGAAGCGCAAGATTGGGCATCGATGATTGAACGGATGTTTTTACGCTGGGGTGAGCGCAAGGGCTTTAAAACCGAGCTGATTGAAGAATCGCAGGGCGACGTGGCCGGTATCAAAAGTGCCACGATCAAGTTTGAAGGCGAATATGCCTTTGGCTGGTTACGCACCGAAACCGGTGTCCATCGCCTGGTCAGAAAATCGCCGTTCGATTCCGGCAATCGCCGTCATACCTCCTTTGCCTCGGTGTTTGTATCGCCGGAAATTGATGACGATATTGATATAGACATTAATCCCGCCGATGTGCGCGTAGATGTTTATCGTGCCAGCGGCGCGGGTGGTCAGCACATCAACAAAACCGAATCCGCCGTGCGCATGACGCATAATCCGACCGGAATTGTCGTGCAATGCCAAAGCGATCGCTCGCAGCATAAAAATCGCGATACCGCGATGAAGCAATTGAAAGCCAAATTGTATGAACTGGAAATGCGCAAGCGTAGCGAAACAGCTCAGGCACTGGAAGATACCAAATCCGATATAGGCTGGGGCAGCCAGATCCGTTCCTACGTTCTGGATCAATCGCGCATCAAGGATTTGCGCACGGGTGTGGAAACGGGTAATACCCAGGCAGTTCTGGATGGCGATCTGGATCAGTTTATTGAGGCGAGTTTGAAGAGTGGATTGTAAACGTAAAACTATTTAGCAATAACAACAAAACCGCATCAAGGATGCTTTGATTATTGTGGCAATACCTGATTTTCAATCAATAATGCAATCCGCGTTATTTTTATAATTTAATTTTTAAAACCATGTCAGAAATACAACAAGACGAACAAGAACAAATCAAACAACGCCGCAGCAAATTAAACGAGTTGCGGGAAAACGGCGGCATTGCCTTTCCTACCGATTTTCGCCGCAATGTGGTTGCGGGCGAACTCTTTGCCGAATATGGTGAAAAGACCAAGGAAGAATTGGAAGCGGAACCGGTACGGGTAAAACTGGCTGGCCGGATCATGACCCGCCGGGTGATGGGCAAGGCCAGTTTTGCGCATATTCAGGATATGTCTGGAAAAATTCAGCTGTATGTGACCCGAGACGCCTTGGCTGAAGGGTTTTATAACGAGCAGTTCAAGAAGTGGGATATTGGCGACATTGTCGGCGCTGAGGGCGTGTTGTTTATCACCCAGACTGGTGAACTGAGTGTCAAGGTTGACGATATTCGCTTGCTAACCAAAGCCTTGCGTCCGCTGCCTGAAAAATATCATGGCATTGCCGATCAGGAAATCAAATACAGACAGCGCTATCTGGACTTGATCATGAGCGAGCAATCGCGCAATACGTTTCTGATACGCTCAAAGGTAGTTGCTTATATTCGCCAGTTCCTGATTGACCGCCAATTTCTGGAAGTTGAAACGCCCATGATGCAGGTGATTCCAGGGGGAGCAACGGCGCGCCCTTTTACCACGCGTCATAACGCGCTGGATATGGATATGTTTTTGCGCATTGCCCCTGAGTTGTATCTGAAGCGGCTGGTTGTTGGCGGTTTTGAGCGGGTATTTGAAATTAATCGTAACTTTCGAAATGAAGGTTTGTCAACCCGTCATAACCCTGAATTTACCATGCTGGAGTTTTATCAGGCTTACGCGGAATATCACGATTTAATGGATTTAACCGAAGCGATGCTACGTGGTATTGCCGAAGAAGTGGTAGGGCAAACGTTGGTCACCTATCAGGGTGAGCAATACGATTTTGGCAAGCCGTTTGACCGGATGACTGTGAATGAGTCGATTCTGCACTTTAACCCTGATCTGTGCGCCAGTGATCTTGAAACCCGCGAGGCGGCCATTAAAGTCGCTGAAAGTCTGCATATTCCTGTTAAAGAAGGTTACGGTCTGGGTAAAATACAAATCGAAATTTTTGAAAAAACAGTAGAAAGCCGCCTGATGAATCCTACCTTCATTACCGCCTATCCTGTTGAAGTTTCTCCACTGGCGCGGCGTAATGACGAGAACCCGCATGTGACGGATCGCTTTGAATTTTTTGTCGGCGGCCGTGAAATTGCCAATGGCTTTACCGAGCTGAATGATGCCGAAGATCAGGCAGCACGTTTTCAAAAACAGGTGGAAGAAAAAGAGGCCGGTGATGATGAAGCCATGCACTTTGATGCGGATTATATCGTCGCCCTGGAACACGGCATGCCACCCACGGCAGGCGAAGGCATTGGTATCGACCGCTTGGTGATGCTGTTTACCGATGCGCCTTCAATTCGTGACGTTTTATTGTTCCCGCATATGCGACCTAAAGGCTAAAAACAAAAAAAATAAAGTCCACGAAAATCACGAAAGACACGAAAAAACAGCTACACACTTAAGACGGGATAGTAAAGGTTAAGCCCTTCATGGTGAGCCTTGCCGAATCATGAACGGTTAAGCCTGACTCATTGTACTGCTTTAAGTTGGTAGCTGAAAAAAATTATGTTGCCAGATTTTTCGTGCTTTTCGTGACTTTCGTGGACAATTCTTTTAGCAGATTCATTATTGAAAATCGCCTAAACCTGATCAAAACGAATCTTTGCGTTTTCTCAGCTCTGTAAATACACGCACAGGTGATTGGCTCTCGAGTCCTAAGGTTTTTTGTATGCTGATGCTGTCAGCTCTGAAGAACGGATTAGTTGCTATTTCCTGTTCAATAGTCGAAGGTACTGTGGATTTGTTTTCTGCCCTGAGCTGTTTCACCTCGATCATTTTTTCTTGCAATTGACGATTGTCCGGTTCAACGCTTAAAGCAAATCGTCCATTCGTTTGAGTATATTCGTGGGTACAATAAATTCGGGTTGATGGCGGTAAAGCCTTCAATTTTTGCAGCGAATTCCACATTTGTTCGGGCGTGCCCTCGAACAACCGGCCACAGCCCATGACAAACAAAGTATCCCCGCAAAACAGCGCGCCGTCTTCAGCA
>NQJI01000080.1 GCA_002256705.1 Methylococcaceae bacterium NSM2-1 | reverse complement strand
AATTTCGGATCATCCAGACTGCCGGTGATGGGGACATCTATTTTTATTTTACCGCTCGAATCCTTCAGCAGCGCCACCGCCAGTTCAAGAGGCAATGAAGAAGACTTGAGCACGATTAGCTTTACTGCTGGTAATTCGTCATTGAATAAGCAGCAACAAGCAAAACTGGATGATTTATCCAAGGCGCTGAAAGAGCGGCCGGTTTTAAATTTGGACATCAAAGGCGCCGCTTTCCAGGAACAGGATTGGCCGGTTATTAGAGAAGACGCGCTATATGAACAACTTAAAAAACGCAGAGCAGTCGAGATTAATAAAGACGCCGATAAAAAAATTCGCGAGGAATATGTTGAACTTTCCGAAGATGACTATAAGCGTTTATTAGCGGATATGTTTATTGAAAAATTCCCTCTGCTGGCAGAAAAATCATTTTTAGGGACGCCACAATTGATGAATCCAAAAGCAGGTGATTTTTATGAAATTGCTAAACAGAAGCTTTTTACAATTATTAAGCCTGAACAGGAACGGCTTAAAGTGCTCGCCTCAGCTCGAGCACAAGCTATTGCAAATTATATCGTTCAGAAGGGTGGAGTGCCGCGCGAACGGGTATTTATTCTCGGTACAGTGATTGATCCTGAAAGGATCAATAAAGAGATTGTTAGTAAATTGTCGCTGAATGCAGGTGATTAAAAAAATCATCTGATTACAAATAAGATTCAGCTGAATAATGAAATGCTGGCAGAAATTATCAATAACCCCTCCCTTCTATCAATATCGGCTCTCTGGTAGATGGATTCTAATCAGTGGAAATAAAAATGGCCTATCAGTCTTTGCTAAAAACGTTACAAGAAAGGGACAAACTTTCGGCTTCAGAATTGAAAAAAGTTGAGCGTGTTAAAAAAACCTCGGTAGCGGAAAGCCTGCCGCAGTTGCTGGTTAAACTGGGCTTATGTTCCGAACTTGATGTGGCCGATGCGTTTGTCGAATCGGGTCAGTTCGAGAAAGTTACATCTGATCAGTATCCGCTGGAAACGCAGTTGCCTGAAACGGTGTCTTTGCGGTTTTTAAAGAACTATCATCTCATTGGTTTAAGTCATACTGAAGATGATATTACCGTAGCTATGATGGATCCTGAAGATCAGTTTAATATAGACGCACTAAGATTGGCGACAGGGAAACGTATCATTCCTAAAGTCGGTTTACCTTCAGAAATCGATGCGGCACTTGATGTTCAGTACGGCGAAAACCGGTCGAAAATGGATAAGCTGGTTGATGACCTGGCTGTTGATGATTTGGGCGAAGAAGATTTAGAACATTTAAAAGATTTGGCCAGTGAAGCGCCTGTTATCAAGATGGTTAATTTGATTATGCAGCGGGCGATTGAAACCAGGGCATCTGACATACATATAGAACCTTTTGAGCAATCCTTAAAAGTCAGGCTGCGCGTGGACGGGGTTTTGCAGGAGATTGATGCGCCAAACGTGAAGTCAACGGCGGCAGTGATTTCACGCATCAAGATTATGGCTAAACTGAATATTGCTGAACGGCGATTGCCTCAGGATGGTCGAATCAAGGTGCAAATGTTGGGCAAAGAGCTGGATTTACGGGTGTCAACTATACCCACCATGTACGGCGAAAGTGTGGTTATCCGCTTGCTTGATAAGGAAAATACGGTGCTGGATTTCGCCGCATTGGGTTTTGCCGGGCGGCATCTACAGCAGTTTATCGATGTGTTAGCGCAGCCGCATGGCATTATCCTCATTACCGGCCCTACAGGTAGTGGTAAATCTACAACTATGTATGCAGCGCTAAAACAACTAAATACCTCGGAACGAAAAATTATTACCGTTGAAGACCCTGTAGAATATCAGATGGAAGGGATTAATCAGATTCAGGCAAAGCCGCAGATAGGCTTAACCTTTGCCTCAGCCCTGCGTTCTATTGTCCGGCAAGACCCCGATGTCATTATGATTGGTGAAATGCGTGATCTGGAAACAGCAAGAATTGCCGTGCAATCAGCCCTCACCGGCCATTTGGTGTTATCGACTCTACATACCAATGATGCCGCCGGTGGTATAACACGTTTGCTTGATATGGGCCTGGAGGAGTATTTGCTCACTTCTACCGTCAATGGCATACTAGCACAACGCCTGGTCAGAAAATTGTGTCCGGTCTGTAAGGAGGGCGCTATCGCCGCCCCCGAAATTGTTAAAGATCTGCGTTTGAAACGATTTGCACCCGATGGTGATATTGTTTTATACAAACCGGTCGGTTGTTCCGCCTGTACAGGCACGGGTTACCGTGGACGACTCGCTATTATTGAATTTTTGCCCATGACCGATCCTATACGAAAATTAATTATGGCGCACGAAGAAGCCGGAGCCATTCAAAAACTCGCCATTGCCGAAGGCATGGAAACCCTTTATGAAAATGGCCTGGTTAAGGTGATTCAAGGTATTACAACCCTGGAAGAAGTCATGCGGGTTACGTCGGAAACTTAAGATGCCTTTATTTACCTACAAAGCAATTAATAGTCTGGGCGAAACGGAAGAAGGCATTAGAGACGCAGTTGACGAACGGCTCTTGATTGCAGCATTGCAATCGGAAGGTTATATCCCGATTCGGGTTGCACCTGCCAGTAGCCGATCATTTTGGGGTCTGGGTCTGGGCGCAAAACAGTCCAAATTATCGCAGAAAGACATTGCCTTATTGACCGGGGAACTGGCAACCTTGCTGGAGTCCGGTTTGCCTTTGGATAAATCATTAACGGTGTTAATGGATCTGACTGAAGACAATGAGCGCTTGAGTAAGTTGATCGCAAGGGTTTTGGACAAAGTTAAGGGCGGAGCTTCACTGGCCGATGCGCTGGAACAGCAGCCAGGTATTTTTAGCAAATTTTATTTGAATATGATTCGTGCCGGTGAGGCAGGCGGCAGTCTGGATGATGTATTAACGCGCTTGTCTGACTATCTGGAGCGCTCTCGGGAATTAAAAGACACGGTCAGCACGGCATTAATTTATCCTGCTATATTGCTGGTGATGTCATTGGCCTCTTTATTTGTGATGCTGACCTTTGTTGTGCCACAATTTACCGAAATGTTTGAAAGTGCGGGTAAGGCCTTGCCAGTATCAACCCAAATTGTTGTGGGGCTGGCGGAATGGTTGCAAAGCTATTGGTGGGCATTACTGGCTGGTATTGTATTCATCTCCAGTTATATGAAGTTTCAGTTAGCCGACCCTATAAGAAAGAAGGTGTGGGATGGCCGTTTTCTGAAACTGCCATTGGCAGGGACTATTATTATGAATAAAGAAACCGCCAATATCAGCCGCACCCTGGGAACTTTACTAGGTAATGGGGTTTCAATACTGTCGGCCTTGATCATTGTGCGGGAAACCGTCGACAATCTGGTATTAGCGGCGGCCATTGCGGATGCTGAAGAGCAGTTAAAACAAGGTAAACATTTATCGAATGCCTTGCTGGAAAAGGCTTTGTTCCCTAAAATGGCTATGCAAATGATTAAAATGGGTGAAGAAACGGGGCGCCTCGAAGAAATGCTCCTGCGCGTGGCGACTATTTATGATAAACAGCTCAGAGTGGCTATACAGCGACTGCTGGCTTTTCTTGAGCCAGCATTGATAATTACCTTGGGATTAATGATTGCAGGTATTATCGTGTCTATTTTACTAGCTATCTTGAGTGTTAATGATTTGGCTATTTAACGGAAATAAAACTAACAATGAAACATATTAAAAATATTACAGAATCAGGCTTTACCTTACTCGAGTTATTGGTCGTATTGGGTATTATTGCCATGCTGGCGGGGATTGTAGGTCCACAAGTTATGAAGCACATGGGCGAATCCAAAACCAAAGCGGCAAAGGTACAAATTGAAGACCTGGCGGCTACACTGGATATGTATAAACTGGATTTGGGTAGTTATCCAACAAGTGAAGAAGGTTTGAATGCATTAATTGAATCGCCCGATAGTGCAAAGCGCTGGAATGGACCTTATTTGCGTAAGTCAAAAATACCACTTGATCCCTGGCAACAGGAATACCGGTATGTATCTCCCGGCGAACATGGAAAATTTGATTTATTTACCCTGGGTGCAGACGGTAAAGAGGGCGGTGAAGGCGAAGATCAGGATATTGTTAGTTGGCAATAAATCAGGCGCAAGACCCAAAGCGAAAGGCGAAAAATGCGTATCCTTTGCGCCTTTCGCCGGGTAGCTTTCGTTTGCGCGGCTTTACCCTGCTTGAGCTTATCGTCGTGTTGTTTATTGTCGTATTAGGTTTTTCTGTTGTCGGCATTAATCTTTCCTCGGGGAATGATTCCACAGAACTCAAAGTTGCAGCCAGGGATATTGTTTCTGCTCTGCGTTATGCAAGAGGACAGGCTTTAATTTATCATCAGGAAACGACAGTTACCCTTGATCTTGCCGAAAACACTTATACAGTGAGTGGTCAAGACAAGGTTTATCCTATTCCCAAAGCCATTGATGTCACTGTCGTCACCGCGCAAAGCGAGCTAACCGAAGGCTCTGCAAGCATTCGTTTTTTTGCCGACGGATCATCCACCGGCGGCCGAATTAATCTGGAACTCGGTAAGGCGGCGTGGCAAATCGATATAAACTGGTTAACCGGGCAAATTGAACTTGATGAAGCCGACGCAAGTGAATAAGCAAAAGGGTTTTTCTTTACTGGAAATCCTGATTGCGTTTTCGATCCTCGCGCTTTCGTTGGGTATCTTGCTAAAGATATTTTCCGCGGGTGTTAATACTGCTGTAGTTGCCGAGGACTATACGGCGGCAGTCCAGATTGCGGAAAGCTTAATGGCTGAAGCAAGTGTGGAAACCCCATTGCAGGCAAGTCAGGCTTCAGGACTGGAAAATGAAAAATATCATTGGCTGGTCGAGGTCAGCCCGTTTGCGTTTAATCCTGAAAATGTTGATGCCAAAGCTATAACGGCTAATTCTGAGAATATTGATACCCCGGCTATAACGGCAGAGCTTTTTAAAGTCAAGGTCATCGTAAACTGGGGTGATGACAAAGACAATGCCAATAACAGGCAGGTTGAGTTAACCACTTTAAAATTGATCAACAAAACGTTATGAGAAAAAATCAGGCACAAGGTGCAAGATGCAAGGTTAAAAGTACTTGCCGTTTGAACCCTGTACCAAGTCGCTTGCGCCTGCGTGGCTTTACCCTGATTGAAGTGCTCATCGCCATGACGCTGTTAAGCATTATGGTGGTTTTGCTGTTCAGCAGTTTAAAAATTTGTGCTGACAGCTGGGAAAAAGGCGAAAACAAAATAACCGACGTGAATGAAGTCGCAGTCGTTTATAATTTTTTTCAACGGCATTTGTCTGTAGCAAAACCTTTATGGAATGATTTTTCTGGAGAGAATAAGACCTTTTCTTTTCAAGGCAAAGCTCAATCTTTGCAATTTGTTTCCGCTTTCCCTGCAAGTGCAGGCAGATCGGGTTTGCAGTTGTTTTCCGTAGAGTTACAGTCAGAAGATAATGATCAGGTTATCAAAGTAACCATAACGCCATTTTTCCCGGCAGCTGAGGGCGAAGAATGGCACAAGGAAGAAGTGTCATTAATAAAGCATGTAAGCGATTTTACGCTGGCTTATTTTGGCTCGGACGACGGAGTGAGCGAGGGTAGCTGGCAGGATGAATGGCTGGATAAAGAGGTTCAGCCTCGATTGGTTAAAGTCAACATCAAACTGGAAAATGAAATCTACTGGCCGGAAATAATTATTGATCTTAAGGTTTCGGGTACAGCTAACAACACAGGCCTTGACACAGGAAATACAGAAAATATAAATGACCTCGGGGTTGACCTGTGATAAGGCAAAAAGGTTTCGCACTGGTTCTGGTGCTGTGGGTGTTGGGTTTACTGACTATTATGGCCGGGAGTTTTGCTCTCAGTATGCGCCGGGAAGCATCTATTATTGCGGGTATTAGAAATAATGCTCAGGCCATGGCTGTTGCAGAGTCGGGGATTGCAATGGCCGAAATGATGTTGCTGAATACTGATCCTAATAAACGTTGGCGTTCAGATGGCAGTATTTATCAAATAAACTCTGCGGATGCCAAAGTTCGAGTACGTCTGTTATCCGAAACGGGTAAAATAGATATTAACAAAGCAGATCAAGCTTTGTTGCAAGGACTGATGACCCACGCTCCTGTAGAGGAAGAACAACAAGCCAAGCTTGTCAGCGCCATTCTCGATTGGCGTGACCCTGATGATCTGGTGCATATAGATGGTGCCGAAAAAAAGGAATACCAGGACGCAGGCTTAAGCTATCAGCCTAGAAACAAACCTTTTCAGACAATTGAAGAATTACAGCTGGTATTAGGGATGAATGAGTCTGTTTTTTTGTGGATTGAACCGTTAGTCACTGTTGATTCTGGACAGCCGCAAGTCACGGTGCAACTGGCGGCTAAAGAAGTTTTGCAGGTAATACCAGGATTGGATATGGGCCTGATAGATTCCTATATTGCAGCAAGATTGGAAAGCGCCATAAATGACTTACCTGTTCCGCCATTTCCATCAAGTTCAGGACAGAATAATGCAGCCGGACAAAATACTGTGCTTACCGTAGTTTCTGAAGCACTTCTGGACGATGAAT
>NQJI01000079.1 GCA_002256705.1 Methylococcaceae bacterium NSM2-1 | reverse complement strand
AAAGCTACCATAATTTTAACAAGGTTTCTACTGAGTTTTTTAGTCAACTTTTGGATGCTTTGAACTAATCAGTGGTCAAGGGAACTATAGACTTAACAATGCGGCCATTTTAATGGTCCTGCCATAAGTCTAAATGGCTGCTCCTGGCCGTTGGCTGTCGGCCGAGACGACCGGGACTCAACCCAGTCAGATATTCTTAAAATAGACAGTGTTTGAATCCAGGGTAGGGTCGCACTGTTGTCGCTAACAGATGTATCGAAGTCGAGAGTCATTAAGGTTAATTGCTGTAAAACAAAGTCGATTATTTACCAGTTAACAGACTCAAAGTTGACCGATAAAATTTTTATTGCTACATCATCGAAACCGGTAACGAATTATTTCGCTTCAAGCAAAGCAGTGCAATTGCCAAAGATCGTATCAAGCCCAGCGAGACATCGAAACGCTCTTGGCCAACTGAGGAAACAGCAGAATTTTAACCCTCTCAAGAATAGGCCGAAAGCATTGTTCATCCAGCCCACAAAATTGTTTACAAAAGGCGTTCAAAGCCATCCCGGTTTGATCGACTTATCCGCAGTTGTGTAGTACGCTGCAACACTAAACCACAGTTCAATTGTCAATCGGCAAAGGTTGACATTTTACACTCGGCGCCAACATATTATGTTTTTAAAGATTATTTAAGTATGCCTTACATGTTTCTCGGCATTGTTTTGCTTCTTACTGGTTGCGCTGTGCAAAAACAGGGGCAATCGCCTGCCATTTCAGTTGCCGCCAATATCACCCCATCGTTTGATATTCCTGACATTAGAGAGCGAATGCTGTACCTTGCCCGTCAGGAATGGGAATTGTTCGGCCGGCCCGAAGTTAATTATGATATTGAGCCGCCGGCAGTAACTTATCCGAGTGAAGCTACCCAAGGTCATGAAACGCTACCGCCTTTTTTTAGTCGGGTCTTCATGTATTGGTATACTGCGACGGATTTACCGATAATCGGGTATGAGGGGGAAGTCAGACCCTGGTCGGGCGCTTTTATTGTCTGGCTGGCTCGAAGCGCAGGGGTGCCAGAAAGCGATTTACCTTCTACCGTTTTGCATTGGGATTATATTCAGCATGTGATAGCAACTGCTTCCGAAAACAGATTTGTAAGCCATGCCATCAACACTTATGCCCCTAAGCCCGGAGACATTATTTGTGCACCGCGGGGTGAAGCTTTTATCCAGTCAATTCACAACTATAACGATCTAAGGCGTGGGGCCTACCACTGTGATTTAGTGGTTGCACAACGGCCTGGGGAGCTTGATGTAATTGGTGGCAATGTCCTGAATACGGTCAGTTTAGCCCATATCAAACTGGATGGAGCGGGTAAGGTGCTACCCACAAAAGCCAGGCCATGGATGTTGGCAATAGAACAGCGAAATTAACCCATCTTCGTCACTTCCACTGACAATTTGCCGTTATTTCAAAAAGTTATAATTTTCAATTTATCTCAGATGACACTACAGATTTTTTATTATCAATAATCGGTTTACATTTACCTATCGGGTTGGATTTTATAGTCAAGGCGTTGTCTATTTGTTTTTGCCGCACTTCGGCTTGGGTCGTTATTCTGAGGAGAATCGTTTTACTATCATCTGTCGACAAGATAATCGTAAGGCGTTGCCGGGTCGAGCTGCTGGATAACTTTTTCAAGAATCAAAAATTCAAATAAGATAAAACTTGAATATCGAGTTTATGCAAAACAACTGCTACTTAATGTATTTCTTGAATGCACTCTGAACGGTAACCGTGTGCATTATTTCGGCAATAAACCTGGATATTCATTAGCCTGGAGTTAGTGCCCGATACCGTGCCAGATCCTCAGGTGTGTCTAAATCCCACTGTTGCTTGAGTTCTTGATAGCAAAGATTATATTGTTTGATGCGGGCACGGGTATGTTCAAGCACTAGCTCAGTTCCCCAAGGCATATTATCAAAGAGTTCCGGATACGGCTGATTAAGGCCAATCAACACATAGCCACCGTCTTCAGCAGGCGCCAAAACGCAACACGTTCCCTGGCTTAAGGCGGTTAAGGCTGCTTCCAGATCCTGTAAAGTTAATGATGGGCAATCGCAGCCAATTATCAATGCGCGGGAGTAACTATTAAGTGCAAGGCAAAAAGCGTTATTCATACGTTCGCCTAAATCCACCCCTAGTTGTTTCTGAAGATTTACATGATAGGTTTGTGCTGACGCTGTAAAAAAAGGATGATCAGTTGATGGCGTACACCAGAGTTGAACAGGGCATAAATTAGTCATGGTCGCCAGTTGCAGCGTTCTTTGAGTGAGTTCAATATGCACCTGCATAGCCTGTTCTGCGGTTAATTCAGTTGTTAAACGGGTCTTAACCTGACCTGTGACCGGAGCCTTACAGAAAATCATTAAAACAGCATCAGGGTATTTATAAGTCATATTCACCGGGGCCGTAGCGACTTAAAAGGCAACAGCAATAATTGCACAAAACCTAGTTCATTTTGTTGGCGGAAAGGATTTAAACCAATTGCCATGGCTGTTTGAGACTGTCTGGGTTCGGCAATATAGGTTTTAAAAAGCCTGTCCCAGCAGGAAATTGAAAAGCCGTAATTACTGTCAGTTTCTGTCGTTAGGGTTGAGTGATGAATGCGGTGCATATCCGGTGTAATAAGCAGCCAG
Organism: Methylococcaceae bacterium NSM2-1; assembly: GCA_002256705.1. Classification (GTDB taxonomy): domain Bacteria; phylum Pseudomonadota; class Gammaproteobacteria; order Methylococcales; family Methylomonadaceae; genus Methylobacter_C. The sequence continues at coordinate 6,631 of NQJI01000079.1, read as the reverse complement.
CGTAACTTTTTATCAATCGCTGGCGGAATGTTGATGTTGCTATGATTAAACGTTGCAGCACCGTTGAGAATAATCTCAAAGGCAATAACTGCCCAAGGATTGGCGCCTATCAAATAAACGCACAGCACTTTGTACAACATGGAAATCATGATCTCCAAGGGGTGAAAGCGCACCGCTGTGGTGGCATCAAATTCCAGATCAGTGTGATGCACCTGATGCAAATGCCAAAGCGGTGGCCATTTGTGCGAAAAAATGTGTTGGCAGTAAATGGCAAAATCGAGAAATAACAAAGTTACAATAATTGACATCCATCCAGGAGCAGCTACCCAGTTTAAAAGCCCCCAGGAATTCTCTGCGGCGTCAACAGCGCTTAGATAGGCAATACCCCCGACTGTCAAACGCATAACAAGCATGTTGAAGATGGCGAGTCCCAGATTAACCGGCCAGCGTTGTTTGCGGCTAATGTGTTGTGTTCTTCTGGGGCTAAAATATTCCCAGCAAATCATGATGAAAAAAATGCCTAGCGAGGCTGTTAAACGAATTATGGTTTCCATTATGCCCTCTGTGAGATTTAAGGTGTGATGATACGCGCAGTCCACGAAAGGCACAAAAAACACGAAATAAATTGATAGGTCGCATTGATACTGGAAGTCACCCGTCAGTTAACGATCTACAGCATGACATTTCCTGGAAAAATTTTGTGCCTTTCGTGTCGCCTGGAGGAGCCTACTTTTGTTTTTCGTGGGGATCAACAGCTTTTTCTGGATTCGTAGCACAATCCGTTCAACTTTTGCTTTCGGATATCAACCAGTGTGACATCAAGCGCAGTAACTTGTCCATGATGGCTTTCTTCTCTGTACCCCCCTTCCTATCCATTTTTTCGTGCCTTTCGTATTTTTCGTGGATCGCATCTTCTCATTAAACATACGTAATATCAGTTAAGATGAGTCTGGGCGGTGGTTTCATCCGCTCTTCGGCGGATAAATCCGCCTCCACAAATCACTAAATTTGAATTGAGTGAATGCGCCACTAGTATAAAGAAAAGCCAATGTTTGCGGGTCTGCCCCAAAGAAGTAACGCAAGCGTATACTCCACATCAGCAGTATAGTCTTGTAAATACCGTTATGTTCCCAGCGGCGGCCAGAACTGATGACCTTGTCTTTCAGACAAATGGGCGGGCTGATTTTCTTTAGCACCTTGCAAAGGGCGATGTCTTCCATCAAGTTGATTTCAGGATATTGGCCTGCCTTCTCGAATGCCAGGCGCGTAACAAAAATAACCTGGTCGCCGGTTGCAATACCGGTTAATCGGGAACGCCAGTTCATCATCTGTGCGATAACTTTTAACATGAAAGGGTCACCGCTTAGTTGAATATCAAAACGTCCCCATTGGCTTGTATCTTTGATATTTTGTTGAATCAACTTTAATGCGTTGTCAGGTAAACGGGTGTCAGCATGCAGGAATATTAATACATCCCCCGTTGCATATTTGGCACCGTTATTCATTTGTTTGGAACGACCTTTTGCCGATATTATCACTTTATCGGCTAAGGGAGCGGCAGAAATCCGCGTGTTATCGATGCTGTCGCCATCAACAATAATAATTTCACATTCGTTCCTTAAAGTTTGCAACGCTAATAAACAGGATTGAATTAATTTTTCTTCATTCAGGGTCGGAATGATAATGGAAAATTTCATGGTTTATAAAGGCTCGAACAAGGCGGTAAGATCTTCAGCAGTGAGTTTTAATGATTCCTCTTTTGCCCCGACTTTATAAATGCTTTCGGCCAGTGCGCGTTTTCTTTCCTGCATGGCAATAATCTTTTCTTCAACGGTATTTTCAGTGATGAGCTTGTAGACAAAAACCGGTTTATCCTGACCTATACGATGGGCACGGTCTGCGGCCTGGCTTTCTGCTGCGGGATTCCACCAGGGATCATAAATAATAACGGTATCGGCTTCGGTCAGATTTAAACCGACCCCGCCTGCTTTCAGGCTGATGAGAAAAACACTCACCTCACCGCTTTTAAAGCGTTCGATAGCTTCGTCACGCTTGCGGGTTTGCCCCGTCAGTTTGCTGTAAGCAATTTTCCGGGCATCTAGTTCATCTTCAATCAACGCAATCATACGGGTGAACTGTGAAAAGATCAGAATTCGCCGGCCTTCTTCCAGTTGTTCAGGCAATATTTCCATCAACAGGTCGAGTTTGGCCGATTCTTTTACTTTTTGCGCTTCTTTAAGCGACAGTGTGCGCGGATCACAGCAGGTCTGGCGCAGCTTTAACAAGGCATCCAAAATGGTGATATGGCTGCGTGACAAGCCTTTTTCGGCAATCGCATCGCGGACTTTTTTCTCCATAGTCAGACGGATGCTTTCATACAAAGCGGCCTGTTTTGCATGAAGTGGCACAGAACGAATAATCTCGGTTTTAGGCGGCAATTCATTGGCGACTTCCTGTTTGGTCCGGCGCAGCATAAAGGGCGCCAGACGACGTGAGAGACGCGATTTTTGTTCGGCATCACCGTATACTTCAATGGGCGTGCGGTAGCGTTTTCTGAAGCTAGCGTTGTCACCCAGAAAACCTGGCATCAGGAAATCAAATTGCGCCCAGAGTTCGCCTAAATGATTTTCCATCGGCGTGCCCGTCAGGCACAGGCGGTGATTGGTTTTAATCTGGCGCACCAATTGGGCGGCTATAGAAGCAGGGTTTTTAATGGTTTGGGCTTCGTCCAGAATCAAATAATGATAGTCATGCTTAAGCAGCGTTTCATCATCTCTGGTCAACAGCGGATAAGTGGTCAGAACCAGATCATAGTCGTTGATTTTATCGAACAACTGTTTGCGTTCCGGACCCTGTAAGGTTAATACTTTTAGGTCGGGGGTAAAGCGTTCCGTTTCACGCCGCCAGTTACTCATCAAGCTGGTGGGAGCGATGATCAGGCAGGGCAAAATCATCCGGCCGCTTTGTTTTTCCTGTAACAGATGGGCGAGTGTTTGAATGGTTTTACCCAACCCCATGTCATCGGCAAGAATGCCGGCGAATCTATATTCGCGCAGGAATTGCAGCCAGTTAAGCCCCTGCTGTTGGTAATGCCGCAGTTCTGCCTGCAAATTGACAGGCAATGTGACATCTTGAATACCTGTGAAGTTTTTTAATTTCTGCCCCAGTTCTCTCAGCTCTTTTCCACCTGTTAAGGAAAACAGGCCATAACTTTGCTCCTCCACATCAGCAAGACTGGCAGCATTAAAGCGGGATACCTTAAGTGTGCCATCCTTTTCCAGAATGCTGGTGTTGAATAACTCAAACAAAACAGCCAGTATTGGTTTTATTTTGTCGCTGGAGACGCTCAGGTAAGAGTGATTTCCTAACGATATATTGAGCATATCGGGAAGATTTTCCGGATCGTAATTTTCTAGCACAGGCATAATCAAGGGCAATAAGGGATAAGATTGGCTGTCAATCTCTACATTAAAGTGCATTTCAAACCAGTCATTCTGACTTTCACTGATCTCGGCATCCCAGTTTTGAGCAGTTTGAAAGTTAAGTTTGAAACTATCATCAATCTCGATAATCCAGCCTTCCTGTTCAAGTTCCGGAAGCGTGTTTTGGATAAAGTCTCGCCAGCGTGAAGCGCTATCAATAATGGTTCTTGCTTCGCTGAAAAGAAGCAGCCCTTGCGGACTGTTTTTTTCGGCAGGGGCAACAGTGAAGCCCAGTTCGGCAAGATAATTTATTGCCTGGCGCTCAATTTCCATAGCCCGTTTAATGCGTACAAAGCCCTGATTGGTTTTTACAATACTAAAGTCTTCAGAATCGGCCGCAGATAGCACCCTGTCCCCATAATTGAAATTCACGGCCATAACATGAACATAGCGCTGAGTATCCAATTGCTGGCCGTATAACAATAATCGTGGAGTAGGTGTCAACGCATCCAGATCGGTTAATTCAACTTTTTTCGGTGCAGGTCAACAGTCAATTTAAAACTGAATTCATCGGCATATTCAGCAGGAATGAGAGGGACAGACAAGATTTTATTCAATTGATCGGCTGTAGGAGTGGGGGTATTGATCGCACCTATAGTACCCTGGACACTATCCATATATTGAGGCGGATCAGTTAACAGCAGCATTGCCTCTGGTTCGATTTCAACCGATAATTCGTAATTACCCAAATCCTGTTGGCGCCAATCAAAGCGTAAATTTCGGTTAACCCCGGCTTTTAACGGCGGGTTCTCAGTGTTTTTCCAGAATAACCGGCCTGTTTGCAATAATTTTGACAAGGCAATGTAGCCTAAGGCGCCGGCCAGCAATGGTTCGCCTTTATAGGTGTTAAGCGCCGTCATTAATTTCGCAATTTCCTCGTCCAGCGGTTGAATATAGCTGAGGTATGAATAGCTGTAACGCAGAGTGGCTAAGGTGGTTTTTCGAGCTTTGCCCTTGCGACCCGATTTGTTTGCTTTGGTTATCAGAAAATCTACAGTGAATTCATATTTTGTGTTGCCAGGTTTAAGGATATAAGCGATAAATTCCTGGTATATATTACCTTGCTGAGGCGCGGGCTCATTGAGACCATCCAGCCAGGCTAAACAACTGGCATCGGTGCCCGGTGACGGTGAGAGAGTTCGATTGGCGTTTTGATACATCAGGCAGGCAGCGGCAACGTGCTTACAGTTATAGCCAACTGTGCAGGAGCAATCGCCCTTAATTTGTGCAGCACTATAGTCATGGCGCCAGATTATACGAATATTTTGCTGGTACGGATTAATTCCACTTCCTTTAACGGCTGAGTTAAGCTGTACAAAAAGAGCTCCTTCATTTTTAACAGTCTGATTAACAACCAGACCTTTTTCAAAATAGCTTCTTCCTTGTTCATAGGAACTATCTCCGCATTCGTAACGTATGTCAGAACGGAGAAGTTTTTTCAGTTTATTCATAAAAACGGCAAATAGCATGGTAAAACAGGATCGTTATTGTATAACAACTGTGGACAAACGAGCCCTGCTAGGCAACGTAACAGCAATTCTCATTATGATCAAAACCTATCCGATTTGAGGCCTTAGGGGAGGCGGACGATTAAGCTTTCCAGCTTCTAAGACCAACCTTCAGCATGAAATCGAGCAAATGCTCCCAATTATCGAAAAAAAGGGAGTTAGTAAACGTCTTCATATCATCGGACAAATGTTTACGCGAAGGTAATGTTTGATGAAGCAGGCAGTTGTGTCGTCCATTAAATCTAACAGCGTATGCAACACACGGCGAGCATGATGAGCGTCGCCAGCAAAGAAGACAAGAACTGTTAGCCATGACCGTAGTTATGCTAGAAGCGATAGCCCTTGGTCTTCAATGTATTATTGTTTTCGTTTTCAATCTTCCACTTTGCACGAACCGAGGCAACCTCTTCCGCGACGTTGGCACCGCTTGTTCAAGATGCTCGAATAAGACGGCTAGTAAGGCAGGATAACTTGTTTGCAGGAGTGCATTTTCCAGGTGATCAATATTAAATTCGTTTTGGGAATCAAGGATCAATGTGAACGAACCATCATCCATTCTTTCAACACTATTGTTTTCCATCACCGGTTCTTGTGTTTCGCTAAATCCTACGCTGATGTTGGCTTTTATGTTGCGCATGACTGCTTCCGCTTGCTAGATCTTTGTAGTTGATTATGCCAATTATTTTTCTAATCGAACAAGTCGATAATTTTTGTAACTCACCCTGTGTATTACTCTTAAATAAATTTATATGCCATTAATTATCAGTATGTTAAAACATTAAATATCAGTGTTATGGCGAAAAAAAAACGTCCTATCCATAAAATATTTGATGCCAGTCTAGCCTTTTTTTATTTATAGTTTTGACACAACACGGTAACTCATGATAAAAATTACACCGTTGTTCAAAGATAATTCGACAACCAACTCAAAAAAAGTTTATTTTTGGGTTGCTCCCTTGAGGAGAGGGGATAATAAATATTAATAACTATAGAGGATTTAAAAATGGCTGAAGTACAAGAAAAAGATAACACATGGGTAATCGTTGGCGTTTGTATAGCTGCGATTATTCTTTTAGTGGTATTGTTGAAAAAGGACGAAACAAAACATTTGGAAAGTGGCACTGTTCAAGCACTTCAACAAGAAACTTTCTCTAAAATTGAGAAAAGACATACCCAAAATACTAGCACTCCTGAACAAATATCAGGCAAGTAATATAGTGCCCCCCCGTATATACATCTCGGCGGGGGGGTGTTTTTATCATTCCCACTATTTGCATATTTTCCACGCCTTATCAATATTCTGATTCAATCTATTACATCTACGTTATTGATTCTAGATGCAAGGCGGGTGGTTTTCCTGCGCAAATGCAGTCACTAACAGATCGATAGCGAACAGTCAGTTTGGTTCCCATAATTCCAGTCAAATTTTTACCAAAGTTCTGTCTTTTTCTCGTTACGTAATAGGTTCTTATTGGGTTTTGAGGATAGGGTAAAATTTTAATTTTACCCAGTTTGTGTCACCTCAACAACCTCATAGACGAAAACAAATGTTACGAAGACGTTAGACAGAAACATTGGCCCTACTGCGTGCATTGCCCGCACTGTACGTCCAACAAAATCAACAAGTGCGGCAAGAACCAC
>NQJI01000078.1:6733-9462 GCA_002256705.1 Methylococcaceae bacterium NSM2-1 | reverse complement strand
CGCAAAAAATAAACCGCCACTGATTCACAGATTAAACCTATGGATTCACAATTAAGGCATAGGTATCTACACAAGTGTTGTTGCTCCTTCTCCGGAGGGAGAAGGTTGGGATGAGGGGAAATGTTAATGGTTGATTTTAATTTCCTCACCCCAGCCCAATGTTTCCGGGCTGTCCTGCCCGGAACCCTGCGGGCGCTCTCCTTGCGACCAAATCCACTCCCAGCGGATTTGTCCAACTGGAGAGGGAGCAAGGTCACTTTGCAACTAAAACTATATTTAATTTGCAAATAGTTGTGTAGATACCTATGCACTTAAGGCGGTACACATGCAAGGCTTAACCTTAAACTGCCCCACCTCAAGCTGGTAGCCAAACTTATTTATAATCTGTGAATCTGTGGCAACTGTGACAGGGTGTATTTTTCCGAGTTACCTTAATTTAAAATAGGGGTAAAAAAACATGCTTTTTTATCCCAGCTTACTGAGACCACATTATGAAAATCCTCATTGTCGGTAGCGGCGGTCGTGAGCACGCCCTCGCCTGGAAAGCCAAACAATCACCTAAAGTCGAAAAAGTATTTGTTGCTCCCGGCAATCCGGGTACGGCACTTGAACCTTCTATTGAAAACGTTGCTATCGCTGCCGAGGATATTCCCCGCTTACTCGCATTTGCCCAGAAAGAAGCTATTGATTTGACTATCATCGGCCCGGAGGTCCCTCTGGTTATAGGCATTGTTGACTCTTTTCAACAAGCCGGACTAAAATGTTTCGGGCCCTCGGCAAAAGCCGCGCAATTGGAAGGTTCCAAGTCTTTTTGCAAGGATTTCATGATCCGTCATCATATCCCGACAGCTGCCTATCAAAGCTTTACCGATAAACAGCTGGCTATTGCCTACATCCGCCAACAAGGCGCGCCTATAGTGGTCAAAGCCGACGGTTTAGCGGCAGGCAAAGGCGTTATTGTCGCACAAACCGAACAAGAGGCAATTGATGCCGTCGAAGACATGTTATCCGGCAACGTGTTTGGAGAAGCCGGCAACCGGGTTGTCATCGAGGAATTTCTGCAAGGTGAAGAAGCCAGCTTCATTGTCATTGCAGATGGCAAACACGCTTTGCCTATGGCGTCATCCCAGGATCATAAAGCGCGTGACAATGGCGATAAAGGCCCCAATACGGGCGGCATGGGCGCTTATTCTCCAGCCCCTGTCGTCACTCCTGAGATTCATGAGCGGGTTATGCGTGATGTGATCGAGCCGACTTTAAGAGGCATGGCGGAAGATGGACTGCCTTATACCGGTTTTCTATACGCCGGCTTGATGATTGCTGCCGATGGCGCTATTAAAGTGCTGGAATACAACTGCCGCTTTGGTGATCCTGAAACCCAACCGATCATGATGCGCATGAAAAGTGATCTGGTCGGACTCTGTGAGGCCGCCTTGGCAGGAGAACTCGATAAAACCAGCAGTGAATGGGACGAACGGGCCGCGCTAGGCGTTGTTTTGGCAGCCGGAGGATACCCGGATGCCTATCAAAAAGGTGCCGTTATTTCCGGGTTACCTGCACAAGAACAGGAAGACAGCAAAGTTTTTCATGCTGGCACACAACAGGTTGGAAACGATATAGTCACTGACGGCGGACGTGTATTATGCGCTTGCGCTCTGGGACACGATATTCAGGAAGCGCAAACAAAAGCCTATGCGCTTGCCAACAGCATACACTGGGATAATGTCTATTACCGCACCGATATTGGCTTTAAAGCCATCAAGGAACGGTAACTAAATAACTTGGACAAAAATGTAAATGTTCAAGTGCCTACGTGCCTTGGGTGAATAAGGCGCGCACGGCGGCGCGCCCTACACATAAATAACAACGAATTCAATTCTTGCGTCCAGCAAACAACATGAGATTTACACTACAAAAAAAGATACCTTCTGAGTCCGCTTGTTCAAGGCCAGCCTGCCAGCGATTAAGTTCCGTAACCGTAATGACGCCCGCCTTAAGGGCCTCCTGTTCGATTCTTTCTGCCTGCGTTGCCTGGCGTGCCAAGGCATAATTGGGAATCGCAACAGGAAATACCTCAAATGAAATATCTGCCAGATTTTGATGTTTGAATAAGCGGTATAATTTTCGCCCTGAGTAACCATTATGCAAAAAAGATTCGGCCAGAAAGCGAGCCAGGCGTCGCTCGATATCAGTTTCATCGCTATCTGTTGACAAGCTACCCCAATCGGTATCCAAAACGACCACCCATCCGCCTGATTTTGTCACCCTGGTCATTTCAGATAAGGCTTGTGCAGGATTGAGTAAATGCTGATACAATCGCTCACTACGACATGAATCGAAATAATCGGTTTCAAAGGACAGTGACATGGCATCAACACGCTTATGCCTGACCCATGTATTTACACCTGCTTGCTCGGCACGTTGCTCGGCTTCAGCAATCATAGCCTCATCGTAATCTGCGCCGATGACTTGTCCGTTTACACCAACCAATTGCGCTAAAGGAATCGTGTCAATACCCAGACCACAGCCCAAATCCAGCACCTTATGACCAGGCTGAATTTGCATGAGAGCGTAGGAGCGTTGCTTGATGTGATTGAGCAGATTTCCAATGACGCCGAGATATTCCGGGTCTACATAGCCTTTGGGTTGTGACATTCTTATCCTTTGCAGTTTGTGTGGTGTATTGAGTTTGCTTTAAAGACTTTCAACAATTGAACTATTTATCCGCA
>NQJI01000078.1:0-6675 GCA_002256705.1 Methylococcaceae bacterium NSM2-1 | reverse complement strand
TATAAACCGGCAATGATATGCAAGCACTTAAAGTGTCAGCAGTCTAACCGTTGTCAGGGATTGAGTCGAACCCAAATATTCTACCTGGCTCAGCAAACGAAAATTTATTTTATTCATGAGCTTAGCGTGGTATATTTCTTCGGTGATTAACCGGGCGAAGGAACTTATAGCCTATACCTCTATAGTTTTTTTACCTATAGAAACTATACTGTCTATAAGTGTTCGTGGAACGGAAACAAGCAGTGATTTTCTATTAACTTTTTATCACCTTGATGTCGTAATCTGGTTATTGAAAAATTTCAGATTGCATCATGTGCAAAACACCCTCTTCAATAGCTCCAAGCCATTCAAAAAAGTTTTGAAATTAAACAGTTATATTACCTACCACCCATCCTAACTAAATTAAGAGACGAATAAATTGGTTATTGATAATATTGTTGATCATTTTGATCGATATTTCCAGATAGTGCCCGCGATTTCTGATGAACTTAAAAACGAGGTGTATAAACTCCGTTATCAAGTGTATTGCATTGAAAATGAGTTTTTAAATTCTGAAGACTATCCTAATGATCTGGAATTCGACGACTATGACCAGCACTCGGTTCATTACCTGATTCGTCACCGCAAATCCGGAATTTGCGCGGCGACAACTCGCCTTATCCTTCCTAATACCAATAATTTGGAAAAACCATTACAAATTGAAACATACAGCCGGATTGATAATGTAAATCCATTAAAAACAATGTCCCGGCATAAACTTGCTGAGTTGTCACGATTTTGTATTTCGAAACAATTCAGACAAAGAAAATATGAACAGCACCTATTATGTAATGATGCTAAATTATTAGAAGCTACTTTTTCTCAAAACGAAAAACGAAGTCTTTCTTACTTGATGCTCGCTTTGTTTGCATGTGCCATTAAAATGAGTGCTGAAAATAACATTCATTATTGGTACGCTATCATGACACCTGCTTTGAATCGGGTTGTTTCGACATTAGGAATACATTTTACCGAAATTGGTCCATTTGTGGATTTCCATGGATTACGACGCCCTTATGTAATTAAGGTAGATGACCTTCTGGATAGCGTTGCTGAAAAAAATCTAGATTACTGGAACATGCTGACTAATAGAGGAAATAATTGGCAAGCCAAGCCTAATGAGAAGAGAGTCAGCTATATTATGCCGCAACAGCCGTAGGGCGAATTAACAATAATCCGCCGTTTGGAACATCATACTATATGCTTTAGCCCCGCCAATTCAGAGAGAAATTTATCAATCGATGCTCTGTTTAAAGCCACACACAATTCATATACTCCGTTTGAATTGGCAGCGCACCCTGAGGCAAGGGCTTTAAGTCAAAAAATAATTTAAGGCTTCAAAAGTTAACCGATGCTTCAAGATAAAAGCTTCTTCCTGGCATAGGCAGATTTTGAGGCAATTGTATAGCAGCCGGTTCATAATAATTTGTATCGAACGCATTGCGTAAAGAGGCAGCGAGATTGAGATGTCCGAACAGCTTTTTACCCCGTAGCGTGAAGTCGATTGTTTCGTAATCGCTCAACTTCCGGTTATCGCTTGGTAAACTGGTTCTACCGCCAATCCAGTTAAGCTGGGACTGGAATTGCCAGTCCGGCATAAATTGCCACAGAAAAGCAGTATAAACATGATGTTCTGGCACGCCAGACACAGGTTGATTTGTTACTTCGTTAGTTGCGTGTTGCCATGCGTAATTGCCTTTTACATTCCATTGTTCACTGGCTTGCCAGTTAAATTCAAACTCTGTTCCATAGCCGTTTTGATCGCCACTATTCTGAAAAGTGTTTGTTGGTCTACCTGAGTCAGGGACTGCCGATATTAGATTGTCAATTTTATAATAATACACATTGACAGCAGTTCGCAGTGAGGAGAATGGCCGGTAATCCAAAGCCCATTCATACGTATTGATGGTTTCGGGATTTAAATTTTGATTGCCCAGCACAACCGGATTATTCTGGGTAAACTGTTCTGCAAAATTAGGCGCTCTAAACGCCTTTCCATACAAAACCTTGCTGGTGAGTTGTTCATTAATATCCCAAACCAGAGCAACACGCGGATTGACGGTTCCACCAAAATCAGAATAATCGTCATAACGTATGCCTGCAGTCAACTGCCAATCGTCAGCGAATTGCCATTCATCCTGCGCTACCAAAGACCAGATGGTCCGATGCGTATCCGGCAAATAGACAAAGGGTGTACCCGTTACATTTGTTAATGCGCCATCAACCAGAGCGGGCAGCGGTACACCATAACCGTAATTTCTACTGTCACTGGTAGTAATTTCTTCATATCGAAAACCGGCGCTCAAGCGCAGTATATGATTGTCCAGCCCCCTGTAGACCGAACTCAATTCAATTGAGGGAATCCTCTCCATTCGGCCTAAATTATTATTGACTCCATCAGGAAACAAAACCTTTGGAAATATAAACTCTGACTTTTCATTGGTTGCAGTATTAATATTGCCATCAGAACCTATGGGTAACAAAGCGTTAGCCGGAAAAAGCTGTAATTGCTGAGCCTGAAAATCAGCTTGGATATAACTGGCATGAGCCATCAGTTCCCAGTTATCAAGCCAGTCTTCTGTAGAAAAGCGCACATCGCCTAAATATTGTTCACCGTTGAGCTTACCATTGGAATCCAATGCTCCAGCAGCACCCGCACGGGTGCCTGCGTTAATTGAATTAAATGCCCAGAAACCGATATCCCAATGCTTGCGCTGTAGGTTAAGATGGCCATTCAGAGTTTCATAGCGGGTATTCAGTGCGCCTGGGGCATGAGAGGCATGCGTTCCAATTCCAGGCGCGTTATCAAAGAGCGTTTGAGTATCGGCGTTAACAACACGCCCACCATCGCCACTTGTATGCTGATATTGCAGACTGGTCGCAATATCCCAGCCCGCCCATTGTGCACCATACTGTCCCCATCCACTCTGAGTGTTATGATCGCCTACACGAGCCCCCAGTGCAGTTCCATTGATATCTTTGGCTTTTTTAGTAATGATATTGATAACGCCCGCAAAGGCATCCGCGCCATACAATGCAGAGCCTGGCCCCCGAATAACCTCCACTTGCTGAATAGCCTCGATAGGTAACTCTGTCCCCGTCATTAATGTGCCATAGACAGGCGTAGTAATACGAGTGCCGTTTAATAGCATCAACACTTGAGAGTTTTGCGTATTACGGATACCGCGCATACTGTAATTATAATCATAGGTATTCTCCTGAATACTGGCATGAACCCCTGGCACTGTTTCCAGAACCTCATGCAGTTCGGTTGCACCCATGGCTTTAATTTGCTCAGCGGTAATGACGCTGGTCACTGCCGCAGACTGAAAAATCGGTTTTGAGGTTCCGGTGGCAATAGTGGTAACAGGAATTGCACCCAATTCATCCAGAGACTTATCCATAAAGTCTTCAGCACTTGCAACACCTGAACTGAAGTAGCTAATAGACACTAACCAGCTAATAGTTATGGCAAATTTAACCTTCATATTGATGACACTGTAAAGGGTTTTATCAGCGTAAGCTCATCCAGAGGCACTGGCTTACCGATACCATACCCTTGCGCATAATCTACGCCCAGTTCATTTAGCAAGTTAAAGATTTGTTCATTCTCAACAAATTCGGCAATCGTCTTTTTACCCATAATATGCCCGACTTCGTTAATTGCTCTCACCATGGCAAGATCAACTTCATCAACCACAATATCCTTAACAAATAAACCGTCAATTTTAAGAAAATCTACCGGCAGGTTTTTTAAATAAGCAAAAGAAGACAAACCGCTACCAAAATCATCCAGTGAAAACGAACAACCACGTTCCCTTAAATGATTAATAAATTTAGTTGCACATGATAAATTGGCAATGGCAGCCGTTTCCGTTATCTCAAAACAGACTTTATGCGTTGGAATAGCCCACAAGCTGAATTGTTCTGAAATAAACGCCAGCATGGACTCATCTGACAGTGACACACCGGACAAATTAACGGAACAAATAGACAGGTTCTCCAGAAAATCCGGTTTTTTGGCAATCCACTCAAATAGATGACTGATTACCGATCGATCCAGTGCAGAGGCCAGGTTATAACGTTCTGCGGCAGGAAAAAATGCGCCGGGCGGAATAATATGGCCTTTATCATCCCGATAACGAACCAGGGTTTCAAAATGCAACTTCTCCTCATTACCGGAGAGTGGAACTATCGGCTGCCCGAAAAGACAAAAACGATTTTGTGCCAGACCCTGCTGTATTTTTGATACCCATTGCATTTCTCCGTGCCTTAGAGCTAATTCTTCATCATCAGGCCGGAAAACATGCACTCGATTTCGACCTTTATCTTTTGCTGCATAACAGGCTGCATCGGCCTCTTTAAGCAGGTCTACGGCATTGCCACTTGTAGTATTGATAGATGTAACACCTATACTGACACCGACAGTAAAACTTCTATCTTCCCAGCCAAAATGAAAATCCCTGACTATGTCACGTATTTTTTCGCAGGCTTGAAACGCCTCACTAAGCGAACAGTTATACATCAATACACCAAACTCGTCACCGCCCAAACGAGCCACAAAATCATGCCGACGTAAATTTTTTCTTAACAAATCGCCCAATTGTCTGAGCAATTCATCTCCTGCAAGATGCCCACTGGTATCGTTAACCACTTTAAATTGATCAAGATCCAGATAACACAGGGCATGCTCAGATCTATCCGCATGAACCAATGTTACCAATTCAATAACATGCCTATCGAATTCACTGCGATTTGCAAGCCCCGTCAAGGCATCATGGCTGGCTTGATAAGCAATTTGTTCACTCAAATCATGAGCTTCTGTTACATCTTCACAAACCAGCAATAAACTGCTTTGTCGTTGTTCATTTTCAAATAATCTGGCAGTTGCCCTAACCCAAATAATCCGTCCATTATCACAAACCTGCCTAAGTTCCTGTTTATGCACAGACAAGGGATTCATCAAGCAATGCTCAACCAAAGCATGCATTACTGGTAAATCAATTGGATGAATAAAATGAAAGACCGAGCAACCCTGTAATTCTTCAACAGCCAAGCCCAACTGTTTAGCGCCGGTACGGTTAACCGATAAGATAAGACCATATTCGGAGAGATTAAATACCATAGTCGGATTATCATCATAAAGTGCCAGATAACGGTCTTTTGCCCGTGTCAAAGACTGGTTTTGAGCTTCAACTGTACTAATCAAATCATTGAATGCATCAACCAGGACACCCAATTCATCATTATTGACTTTAACAGCCCGCAACGAATAATCTTTGGTGTCACTGATAGCTTTAACGGTATTCACCAGTTTTTTAATGGGTGATGAAATAAGCCTTAACAGCGGCGCTGATATAAAGAAGGTCAGTATCGATACTCCGACTAATACTAAAAATAGCAGCCCGGTAAATTGTATTTTTCGCCAATATGACTGAGAAAAATCAGCATGAATATAAACACTACCCAGCAATTCTGAATCAACAACAATCGGCTGAACGATGAGTAAATGAACATTTTCAAATCGAGTCGTTTCATCTTTAATAGATAGAGGACATTTTAATCTTTCATGGCTTGTTTTCAATAGTCGAGCAAAAACAGCGCCACGTGCATCATAAAGACAGGCAGCTTGCACTGCCGGTAGCGTATTAAGTACACCAAGATTTTCATTGGCTAACTCCAGGTCCTGAAAAAGCAATGCTGCAGTACTACGATTACCTATAATTGCTGCCAGCGTTGACAAATCATCACGGGTATTTTTCTGAAACTCTGCAATTTCAAGCACTACCAAAATCAAGCCGGCAAATAATAGCGATATCACACTAGGAAAAATTACAGTCAGCAATAGCTTGCGCTTTATTGATAGATTACCAACAAATTTATTCATGGTTATCTCCCTTAACCACATCAGCGACTTCCAATAATTTTGCGCTGATTTTCAAACCACTCTGTTTTATCGTTTTCAGATTGATTTGTAATTTTATTTTACCCTGTTTGTTGACGAAACCAATCATTCCGCCTTGCGCTATAAACTCTCCGCTTTCACCCACGACTAATGTGTTATCAAAACCCCGGACAGCCAACGTATCTTTAATAGAGGAACTTATAAAGAGAATATGGCAGTGTGGTTCTTTCTCCATACCTCTTAGACTATCAATTCTGAATAATTTAATAGGCCGCCCGAATGCTGACCGTTGTTCAATGGGATCAATTAATTCACCAAAAGGATCGTCCCCCAAAATACAAAGATTAAAGGTTTCAGCATTATCTACAGGCCAGGTAATAAATTTAGTAAAGTTATACAAATAACCTGCCTTTATTTTATATTCGACAGTGGAATCATCTGCGCAAAGCAACTGCGAAAACAATAAACAGCCTGAAATCCATAGCACGCAGATGTATTTCATTACTTCATTTTACGCAGATTGTAATAAAGAGTGTAATTGTGCAATGCTGTACCGTTGTATTTTTATTATTGTTGAATCCAAGCTTAGTCTATTACTGCCAAACTGGCTATCTGCCAAAAAATCTTTTCATCACTCTTATCATATAGCCATGATCCAATACCCCTGCACTTTCCCTGATACTGTGCATGGCCCATAGCGGATTGCCAACATCGACCGAACGGATACCCAA
>NQJI01000009.1 GCA_002256705.1 Methylococcaceae bacterium NSM2-1 | reverse complement strand
CACCACTTTAAGATCACAACTGTATTATAATTCACGCATTTTCATTAATGAAATGTTTAACTTTATAATCGCTAAAATTGTAGAACTTCAATCCAAACAAGTCCCCGCAACTGCAATTGGCTTATTCAGGCTTTTCTACGGCTTGGTGACTTTGCAGGAAATTTTCTTCCTGCTGTATTTCAACCATCTGATTTTCGACCCTATCCCTTACATAGACGTCGAATTCCCCATGATTCCGTTTTTCTTGTGCCTTTGGGGGGTAATCGCCAGCTTTATCATTTTTGGCTATCGCTATCAATTTGCCATAATCAGTAATTACATTTTCTGGATTGTTTTCGTTAACTTCACAAGCATGCAGCGTGATTTTGACGGTGGCTTCGATTCATTCATGACCGGAGCCGGGTTTTTTCTGCTTTTTATGCCTGGAGATCGCGCATTTTCCATAGACAATCTCAGATATAAAATCAGCACACCTTTTACGCATTACAATACGTATCCAAAACCAACAGTTTCGAGCCTCGCCTACTATTTACCTGTCCTGATTTGCCTGGGTTTTCTCTATTTCGACTCAGCTGTCCACAAGCTGTTTGCCGAACACTGGCGTAATGGTCTTGGCTCCTGGTTGCCATCGACACAGCCCTATTATGTTTCAGCCATAGACATGTCTTTTTTGCTGAATAACGAGCTGCTGCAAAAAACCATAGGCTATACCATATTGATCTTTCAATTTACCTTTATATTCTTTTTTTCAAATCGCCGATTACGCTGCGTTTATTTATTCATTGGCCTGGGACTACATTTAGGCATCACCCTGTCTTTAAATATCTATCCTTTTGGTATGGGTATGCTTACATTTTATATACTGCTTGTACCCTTTAGCTGGTGGCGTGCAATGGGTAAGCTGCTGACCGCCAAACAACCCACTCTGACAGTTTTCTATGACAAGCAATGCCCTTTATGTAATCGGACCGTCCTTATTTTTAATCATTTCGATATTTTTAGCTGCATAGACTTTAAAAACGCTCAGGATCATGCCGCACATTATCCTGCGCTGGCTGCATTAAGCCATGAAACCCTGTTAACCGATTTATATGCCTTGGATAAAAATAACCGCATCTATTCCGGCGTTAGCACCTATATTCAAATACTTCTGAAGATGCGTTATTTGTATCCCCTGGGCATGATTTTGAGCTTGCCGGGTATCCGCCAAATTGCTGAAAAAAAGTACCGGGCTATTGCAGACTCACGTGCCCGCATCTCTTGCTCATCAGAATGTCTTGTGTCGCCAAAACTGCAAGACAATAATTTATATCATCAAATTTTTGAATGTTTTGCCACACGGAAACCCAAAGCCTTTTCCAGAAAGCTTGCGAAAATAGTCATCGCTCTGCTTGTTTTACAATTGAACACCACTATTCATTACGGGCTTATTTACAGATTGGATTTGGCTGCCAAGAACAGTCCCATCAGCGCGCCTATTGCTGAAGCCAGTAACTCGCTAATTATGTTATCCCTGACCTTTTTTGGCATTACCCCGCATGCACTTTACCTGCATGATCATTTTGCCGGCTACGACCATATTTTAGCGATTACCTACACAGATCAAAACGGCACTGAACGCTGGTTGCCGTTTGTCAACCAGCAAGGGCGATTGCTCGCCCCAAACTGGGGCCGTGTTCATTCCATGTGGGCTAATATTGCTGTCACACCCACCATTAACAACACACGCTTACAAAAATTCATCATGAAAGTAACGGCTTTCTGGGGCCCCAAAATAGGCTTGAACCTTGATAACACTGTGTTTCATATAAAACTTAAGAAAATTAACGCACCTGCTTACTGGGTTCATGATCAATTGCATCAAAATTTTTCATCACCATGGACTACTATCGGCACAGTGAAATGGACTGATAAGTTAATTTCCTTCGACTTACCTGATAATATCAATTCGTTATAAGCGCTCCAGATGACTAAACTACTTTTAGTATTGCATCATCATTCCAGTCATGATATAAATTGTCTGTGCTTTTTTACAAATTGGCGCACAATAAATAAAATAATTTAAACCCCTTTGGAGGATATTATTATGAAAAAAATCTTAGCACTTTTAGCTATGGCAGTAATGGTTGTTGGCTTATCTGGCTGCATCGATAACCCAGATGAATCAAAGCAAAAAGTTTCTAGTTCTATTGCACTATAAACAGATTACTTTGTAACACCAAAAAACCCAGCCTTACCGCTGGGTTTTTTGTTTATAACACTTACATATTGACGAGCATGTAAAAAGCTTCTCGCCCTCAATATGAAAGCTGAATTTTCACGGTAAAGAATGCCCAAAGAGCGCTATACCAGTCGCCCCCACAAGTCATATTCATCTGCTTCTTCCAGCTCAACATCGACAAAATCGCCGGCTTTAAGGTGTGTAGCGCCATCAATAAAGACCTGCCCATCAATTTCCGGCGCGTCGGCTTTGCTTCTGGCAACCGCACCCTCTTCGACGACCTCATCAATCAAGACAGTTTCAATTCTGCCTATCCGTTGCTGTAAACGCGCAGCACTAATCTCGGCCTGATGTGCCATAAAACGAGCCAAACGCTCTTGTTTGACTTCTTCGGCAACTAAATCCGGCAAATCATTGGCAACGGCTCCTTTTACAGGAGAATATGCAAAACAGCCGACCCTATCAAGCTGCGCCTCAGTCATAAATTGCAGTAATTGCTCAAAGTCCTGTTCAGTTTCTCCCGGAAACCCGACAATAAAAGTGCTGCGTAAAGTTATATCAGGACAGATTTCCCGCCATGCCTTAATTCTTTCCAGATTATTCTGGCTGGCCGCCGGACGTTTCATCAATTTAAGAATACGGCTATTGGCATGTTGAAAAGGAATATCGAGATAAGGCAGGATCTTCCCTTCCGCCATTAATGGAATCACGTCGTCGACATGAGGATAGGGGTAAACATAGTGCATACGTACCCAGATACCCAAATCGCCCAAAGCCTCGGCTAAATCATAAAAGCGCGTTTTAACAGAATGCCCTTTCCAGTCCCGGCTTTGATACTTTAAATCCAAACCATAAGCACTGGTATCTTGCGAAACCACTAATAGTTCTTTTACTCCCGCATTCGCCAGGCGTTCAGCTTCCCGCATAACATCATCAACGGGTCTACTGACGAGATCACCTCGCATTGAGGGGATAATGCAGAATGTACAGCGATGATTACAGCCCTCGGAAATTTTTAAATAGGCATAGTGATTAGGCGTCAATTTTATCCCTTGCGGTGGCAAGAGACTGGTAAAAGGATCATGCCGGGGCGGCAAATGCTCATGTACCGAAGCCACGACTTCTTCTAAAGCATGCGCACCCGTCACCTTCAAAACTTGGGGATGACGCGCCCTGATTTCATCTTCTCTGGCCCCTAAACAGCCGGTAACGATCACTTTACCGTTTTCAGCCAAAGCCTCGCCAATACTGTCCAGGGATTCCTCTACCGCGGCATCAATAAAGCCGCAAGTGTTAACAACCACCAAATCGGCGTCTCGGTAGGTCGGTGAAATGTCATAACCCTCTGAACGAAGCTGAGTTAAAATTCTTTCGCTATCAACTAGCGCTTTAGGGCAGCCCAAACTAATAAAGCCGACGGTGGGGATTTTTGTCATAAATATGAGTAAGATATAGAGGTAAAGGGGGTTATTCTTTAGATAATTGTGATTGCACAATCTGCCCAGTTCATGGCAGCGCTGTCTCGCGATCGTCAACTATTGACTAACTGTTGAAACTTGTTTTATTGATACGTTAAAATTATCATTTTATCACTTTAAGGGGTTGTCGGATAATCAAAGCCATAGCTCAACCAAAAGCACATTCCTCACCCTTTTGAAGTAACTACCTGTTTTTATGGTCATAATGTAACTCCACAGTAGAAATATAGGTTCAAACAGATAGATAAAAGACAGTTTAAGCAATATACGAGACACGCTAAAGGGTTAAAATCATCTAATGGGACAAATCCCTCAGTTGAAAGTGCCCAATATTGAATAAAAAAAACGGCATGCGTTGACGGGAACTCACTTGCTTATGATCCCCAGGTTGGCCGGCTTAACTGGATTACCATGACAAGAATGAAACTTTTAATACCGGATTTAAACTAAAAAGGGTACATTATTAAAACTAAATTAACCTAAATTTTCCAGTTGATGCAGTTTGCAAACGGCCTCACCCATTCGGTTGTGTAATCTAAAACCCGTTTACCCTTCTATAAATCAGGGCGAAAGGAATTTTTGATGATACAACTGAGATTTGAAGCTCTCTAGTCAGAAATTTGTTGACTGTGGTGTGTGACTCAATAATCTTTGGAAAGATTTGATTACTGCTTCTGTTTTTTTGCATCACAAGCATGTGCATCCATTAAATTCCGGGTTATTATCAAATAAACCGGACATAGAAAAGGTATATAATGCGACTATTAGTTTTAGTGTTAAATATTCTAGTTGGCTTGTCTTTGGTGGCCCAATCTACTGAGATTTCGGCTGCCACTATGGACACGAAAACAAATAAAAATAACCTCCAGCGCGGACATGCAACCCGCTTACGAGGAAAAAGTAAACATCCCCGCTTGCTTCCCGTTAAGCAAAAGAGCTTGCGAAATCCTGGCAACGTTTGGGAGCGCATTCGTTCAGGCATGCAAATCCCCCGCCCAAGCCCGGTCCGGACTCTGCCGGATCAAGCCCTCGCAAAAAACAATATCTTATCCGAGTCATCAGTTATTCAGACACGTCTCCATACACGTATTGGCCTCCATCCTAACCCAATTAATTCCTCAGATGCCGGTCCAAGTGAAGCGTCACCTCTCTCTGCAAGAACTCGATCGGAACGAATACTTGCTCTCCAAAAAACCAGACTGCCGATAACAGCTTCTGCGCCCAACTATACTCCCAATGGTCGTCTTAAGCTTAACTCCATTATCTCTTCAAGAATCCGCAAGAATGCAGCTCTGCAAGAGCGATTATATGAGTCAAAAAACAGCAACCTGTATGGAATTGCTGCCGTACAAACGCGACTCCGTACGCGTATTGAGCCCCATCAGAAGCTGCACAAACTTGACTTTAAAATCCCCACAGAACCGCTTATCAGTGACACCTCGTCACTGGCAAAACCCGTTAAAACGAATCGTTTGGATAAATCAGCAGTTGCACCCTACTCTTCTGAGCTCGGTGAGCAAGGTTTAGCTGGCCTAATGCCACACCATACCAGGGAAGCGATTAAGTATGAACGAGTCAATAAACATATTGTTTGGTACAGTCAACACCGTGATTATCTGCATCAAGTCGCTGAACGTGCACGCCCTTATCTTTATCACATAGTCGAGAGCCTTGGTAAACATAAATTACCTTACGAACTGGCTTTATTACCTATTGTAGAGAGCGCCTACCAGCCAACTGCGCTATCGCCCAAAAGCGCTGCCGGACTCTGGCAATTCATTCCAAGCACGGGCCATGATTTCGACTTGCATCAAAGTGATCATTATGATGCCAGACTTGATATCGCCGCCTCTACTGAAGCCGCAATACGCTATTTGTCTTTCCTAAAACAGCATTTCAATGGCGACTGGCTGCTTGCCCTCGCTGCATACAACTGTGGTCTGGGAGTAGTGGATAATGCCATTAGTCACAACATCGCTGCTGGCCTTGACACTGATTACTGGTCTTTGCGCTTACCTGAAGAAACACAGGAGTACGTCCCCCGTTTCCTGGCATTATCCAGCATATTTTCCAACCCTGCCGCCCATGGATTGAAACTTGCTCCGGTCAGAAACGAGCCCTATTTCGTTAAAGTCAAAATCGATCGTAAACATGATATTGAATACTTGGCTGATAAAGATTTTAAGGAGGTCGCCCAGCTTGCCAATCTCAGTTATGAGCAATTCAGTCGCCTTAATCCAGGATATCTCAATCCTAAATTAGCAGCAGATGGACCGTTTACCTTTCTCATGCCGGCCACTAACGCCAATCAATTGCATCAGCGACTGGCCAGTATTGCTCAATTCCTGAATAAATCTACGGCGTTAACAGCAACCCATGCACCCTTGAAAAGAAGAGCCTTGTCCACAATTGATGAACAAAAAACCGTATTATCCCTGCTTACTGACATTTCATTAACCAAAGGAAGTGATTTAGTAACAGTCTCTGACCCGTTCTTATCACTCAATCTGGATACCAGCCAAACTACGCCTCGCATAGTAAACCAATCTGGCATCTCACCTGTTGACTTGAACTCCGACCCAAAACGAGTAAAGAAAAACATATAATCGTGTACCACGTTAAAAACGAGGAAACACTGAAATCCATTGTGGAAAGTTATGACGCGAATAAAGAATTTTTATAAAGTAAAGACGGATTCAAGCTACATTATAAATGTAGCGCGATTGTCGAAATTGTTAATGAACAAATCCGTTTATTGAATCTGAACAGTTAATGATTAGTAAATACCGAGGATCTTTGTGTTAACCCAATCTACTGTGTCTACTTCGTTGTTGGATGCAATATATGAAGAGAAACTAATTCTTGATGTTATTGAAACTACACAACACACTTTATCCTATAACACTCAACTGTGTTTTTTGGTTTATAGAATATTTTTCTGATTTGGAACACTTCCAATACAATCCTACTTCATCCGCATCTTTAACCCTGCACTGCAAAAAAACACCTGATCACAATACTGTCCCATTAACTGCGCGGCTTTGCCGGATAAATCAACAAACTGGCGTGCCAACGGATTATCAGCAATTACACCTAATCCAACTTCATTGTGTACCAGAACCATATCACAGGGTAACCGTAGCGCCGCTTCAAGTTCCTGCAAAATATCAGCTTCAGGGATTTGGTGATATAGCAGGTTGTTTAGCCACACCGACACACATTCAATCAATACCGGACTTTGACATTTTTCCAGGGCACCTAACAGTTTTATGGGTTCTTCCAGTGTTATGAAAGAATCCTTACGGCGTTGTTGATGAATGTACACTCGAGCTTGTATTTCATCATCAAAAAATTCGGTCGTTGCCAGATAGTAAGGTTTATCTGTGCCTTTTTGCTCTAGTATATAAGCTTCCGCCAGTCGCGATTTTCCGCTTTTTACGCCTCCCATAAACAGAGTTTTCATGTAAGCATAGCTCCTGCGGCTAATACGCTCAGAACTATCAAATTAATATCTGTTTTCATGGCTAATGCCTGGACTAGCGCTGCTTTATTGACTGGATTTATGGACAACCCTAATACGGGTTTATATTTTAGCTGTCCATGATAATAGGCATCGCCACCCAAGGAAACGCCCAAAGCACCCGCCATTGCCGCAATCGGGAAACCTGCATTGGGACTTTCCAGTTTATTACCATCACGCCATAAGCACTGCCAGGCAAGACGTTTGTCTTGTGCCAATAAAACAATCAATAACGCCGTCAGTCGTGCCGGCAGGTAATTGGCTATATCGTCGACAATGGCGGCCGTTTTGCCAAAATAAAAATAACGCTCGGTTTTATAGGCAATCATGGAATCCATCGTATTGATGGCTTTATAAGCCGCAATCCCCGGCAAGCCGAACAATACCAAATAAAGCAGGGGCGCGATAACACCATCACTGAGGTTTTCGGCCCAGGTTTCCAGTGCGGCTTTATACATTTCGGTTTCCGTCATCGCTTCGGTATCGCGGCTAACCAGCAAACTTAAAGCCTGTTTGGGTTGTTCGGCTGTCAATAACTCAGCAACACTGGCATGCAGCATGTTCATAGCGAGTCCAGTGGATGCAAACACCGCTAATACTGCTAAAGACAGGCCTGTCGTCGGCAACAATCCACACAGATAAACAAGAGTAAGGCTAACCAGCAAGGTCAGCACTAACAAACTGATAACCAATAAGGCACCCGATAAAATCCGGTCACGATAAAAGCGCTGCTCAAATCCCGAAATAAATTCACCCATCCATACCACCGGATGTTTCCAGGGGAATTCACCAAAAATCATATCGACAAGATACGCCAAAGCCGCTAATTCAAACACTATCAACCTGTCTGAAGAGCTTGCAAAATAGCGGCAGTATCCAGATTTTCCTCCACCATATCGGTAAAGCCCTGTATTTGCGCTTCACGATAGTGTGCATAGTAAAAACCATGATATTGGGGATTAATGGCCTTAAAATAATCGCTACGGAAAGCATCATCGTCAAAAACCCCATGTACATGCGTCCCCGTAAAACGTCCGTTTTGACAAAACAAAGGATACTTGTCCATGCGTCCGCTATGAATTTCATAGCCTTTTATTGCAGTGTATGAAAACAGTTGATAATAGCCGCTCTGGAGTATTTTAGGGCTTTGATAGAGGACAATATCATCAATAAAACCCAGTCCCGTTTCAATACTGGCACTATCATGTTCCAGCGCATCGGGATCGTGTACACTTTGGCAGAGCATTTGATAGCCGCCACAGAGCCCGAAAACAGGCTTGTTAGATTGCTGGAGTTCGTTAAACAAACCCTGCTGTTTTAGCCATTGCAAATCACGGATTACGGTTTTGCTTCCGGGTAACAACACGATATCAAAAGTATTCAGCGAACGATAGGCATGGATCAATTCAACATAAAGCTCAGGATCAGCCATCAGGACGTCGAGATCATTGTAATTGCTTAGGCCTGGATAGGCGATAACCGCAACACGGATTTTTACATCATCCAGGCGCTGTTGATAATTCCTCAGAGACTGGGAATCTTCCATATCGATATTCAAGGGCTGAAAAGGCAGTACACCTAAAACCGGCACGCCGAATCGATCCCTGATAATCTTTTCGCCCTCATCAAAAAAACGCCGGTCACCGCGAAACTTATTGATTACCACACCTGACAGATTGCTACGCATAACCGGATCCATCAATGCCATTGTGCCGTAAATTGACGCAAACACCCCTCCCCGTTCTATATCTGCTACTAAAATATTTTTAGTGTTGAAGGTATTCGCGACAAAGGTATTCGACAAGTCTTTATCTAACAGATTTAATTCGACGGGCGAACCCGCACCTTCAGCAATTACCAGATCGTAATCTTGCTGCAAACGAGAGAATGCCTGTTGTACCTGCAGTTTTAAATGATCAATTTCATCATAATAAGCCACTATGGTTTGTTTTTTATGAACCAGTCCATTTACTATTACTTGAACCGAACCATTACCATGCGATTTAAGCAACACTGGATTAAACAAATAACTGGGCTCTACCCTTGCTGCTTCTGCCTGTAAACATTGTGCCCTGGAAATTTCACGGCCTTCTTTGGTAACCGCTGAGTTATTGGAAACATTTTGCGCCTTAAATGGCGCGACCTTTATACCCTGGTCGGCAAAAATTCGGCACAAGGCCATGACCAGGCTAGTTTTACCCGCATCTGAACCGGTACCCAAAATAGCTAATGGTTTCATAGTTAATCACTTTATAAACGTTAAATAAAGACGTTGTATTGCAAGGTCTCTACGGCAATAGTATCGCAGTTTGCATGGGTCAAATTAACTCACCCACTGGGCCGCTGTGCTCGGTCCCACAATCAAGATTTAATGGTAGTGCCTTTAAACAGTCAGCAAGTCGACTGATAGCCCCTGCATCTTTTACAGCAAAACGCACATGGCGTTTATCCAGTCCCTCAAAATTATCACAAACCCGGATTAAAATGCGCGACGATTCCAAAAGCGTCTGCAACTGATAGCCATCACCATTATTTGCTAATTTTGCTAAAAGGAAATTAGCCTGCCCTGAATAAATCTGCTCAAACAAACCGGAAGACTGCAAGGCTAGCTGCAGTAAATTACGCAGGTACTTTGTCTGCTGCCGGGTCTGTTCAACAAAAGCGGTATTTGCTAAGGCTTGCTGTATGTATATCATATCAAGACTGGATAATTTCCACGCTGGCTCGTAACGTTTTAGCTCCTTTATTGCTTGCGCTGCCGCTATAATGAAGCCGATACGGATACCGGCACAACCATAAAACTTACTTAATGATTTGATGATATAAAGTTTATCGTAGTTCGCTATGAACCCTGCTACCGAAGCTGCGACGCAAAAATCCAGAAATGATTCATCGACAATGATATTACAGTTTGCCGCTTGCCACACTGTCAATAGTTCTTGCATGTCATAAAGCTGTCCGTCCGGTGTGGATGGGTTAACGAAAATAACTGTGCTGTATTTGGGTATATCCATCATTGGCTGGCTGAACCGATTGATGTTATGCAGCTTACAACCCAGCTCTCCGGCAATATGCGCGTACTCGCCATACAAAGGCGTATATAAGACCAGATCTTTCGGCTGCAAACCGCGCAACAGGGCAAAGATAGCAGCACTGGCACCGTTAAATACTTCAATATCTGCGTTAGCCGGATGCCCATAGCGGCGTCTAATCGCCTGTTTTAATAAGCTGTAATCAGGGTCTGCATAGGGCCCGGGGTGGATGTTTTGCAAACAGCTCAAATCAACCGCTTGCTCGGGATTGATGTTAGCTGAAAAATCCAGCACCTGTTCAGGCTGGCAGCCGATGAGCTCTGCGAACTGATAAATATTACCGCCGTGTTTCATTTAAAGATTGATGTAGTTTATGTAAGTGTAATTATCAACATGCTGAAGTTTATGTACAGAACCCACATCTACCCGAAATTGAAAAGCATTAGCGGGTGGCAATTTCAAAATGTAGGCTAACAGGGCACGAATAACGCCTGCATGAGTTATTATTAAAATTTGCTCTGATGCAGGGTGCATTCCATACGCCACATCCTGCCAAAAAGACCTGGCACGTTGACATAAGCCGATAAAACTTTCACCGTTGGGCGGTGCAACGTGGACAAAATCATCCGTCCACTGCTGTAAAACATCAACATCAATATCATCAAAGCGTCTATTTTCCCAATCGCCAAAATCCAGCTCCAACAAACGGGCATCGATAGTCACATTATCAGAAAGCCTTTCAGCCAATTTTACACAACGTGTTAACGGACTGCTGAAAATCAGGCTATCGGATTTAATCTCGGGCAATTTCTGCTGGAGTTGATGTGCTTCTTCGAGAAAACTCTCAGCCAGTGCGACATCACTTTGACCATAACAAAGTCCTTTAAGCGTGTCGGTTTTGGTGTGGCGAATTAGATAAATGTCCATAAGGCACTGACGCTTAGATAAAAAACAGTTTCTGCAATTTGCTGACTTGCACCCAGGCAATCACCCGTATAACCGCCGATATAGCGATAAAAATAGCGTCCCAAATACCAATTAACACCCAGCACAGGGATAATAGCCAGCACACACAAGGCGGGCAGCAACGCCAGAGGCAGCAACGCTATGGCTGTAGCAACAGCCAATTCTTGCTGATTGGGTTTATAAACTGCACCAGCAGCCTTGCTGTCATTATTACGCGCGTAATCATAATGGTGCATCAGGAGCAGCGGCGGCAACCGGCTAATACTGTGTCCAGCCAATAATACCAATGGTACGGCGACGGCAAACAGAGCGCCGAGCAAGCTGATCTTCAACAAAAAGATTAACAATAAACCAAGAAATCCATAAACTCCGATATAGGAATCTTTCATGATTTCGAGGATACGCTGCTTGCCCCAGCCACCACCAAAACCATCACAGACATCAGCAAAACCGTCTTCATGGAAGGCGCCAGTCAGGAAAATTCCGATGATTAAAGCCAATATAACCGCGGTTGTTTGCGGCCACAGCAAATCAGCCAGATAAAAGCTTGAGGCTGTAATGCCACCGACCAGCCAGCCGATCAGCGGCAAATAAATAACCGCTTGAGGTAATTTCGTATAGTCCTGTGATTGTGGGCCAGGCAAACGGGTATAAAAACTGAGGGCTAGCAGAAATCGTTTTACTTGGGGCATTGTTATTTTGTATCAAATTGTCCGGATTTGGTATTTAAGCTGTGCAAACAGTATGAATATTGTAAGAATTTAGTCCGCTGGATTTCATCTTTCTGTCACGAGACTGTAATAGGATAACCCGTTGCTTAAGAGTTATCATCTGTTTCTCATGCCAGCGCTGGACAATCGCACTTTACTTTGTGACCCATTGATTTGTTGAAAGTACAATACAGACCTGTGCGGGTTCGACAAATTTGCACTTAAGCTACTGATTATGCGCACCTATAAATCATAATGCCATTGCACTCTCTGATACCAGCACGTGAAACAGGAAAGTTGTTTTTCAAGACCTATAACATCTGATTCATAATTTATGACTGGTTTTAAATTCCCGGAACTGGAACAACTTGAACGTATCATTGAGCGATTCGGCAGCAATGCCCGCACTCAGGTTATAGAGCAAATCCAATATAAAGACCACGAATTTCCTATCCATTGCATTACCTTGGGTTCAACACAGCCGGATGTTCCCGTAATGGCCTTTTTTGGCGGCGTCCACGGACTTGAAAAAATCGGCTCGGAAGTAATTCTGTCTTATATGGAAACTATTAGTCAATTACTCGATTGGGATGAGGAATTTTTAACCCGGCTGGAGAAATCCCGACTGGTCTTTGTGCCTCTCGTAAATCCGGTGGGCATTTATCTTGGCACACGTTGTAATGGGAATGGCGTTGATCTTATGCGAAATTCACCTGTAGAAGGGGTGGGCGCTATCCGGCTCTACAGTGGTCAACACATCACGCCTCGTTTGCCCTGGTATCGCGGCGATGTCTTGAACATGGAAAAGGAAGCTCTGGCTTTATGTCGTGTAGTGGATCAACAACTGTTCAACTCGCCGTTATCGATCGCCCTGGATTTACACTCAGGTTTTGGCATTAAAGACCGTTTATGGTTTCCTTACGCTTCACGCAAAACACCCTTTGCCTTTATTGCTGAAACCTTGGCATTAAAGGAACTGTTCGACCGGTGCTATCAACACCATATTTATAAAATCGAACCGATGTGTCAGGAATACGTAATTAGCGGTGATTTATGGGATTATCTGTTCGATGATTTTATACAACGATTTAGCGTTGGTCGTTTATTTTTGCCCTTGACGCTGGAAATGGGCTCATGGCTGTGGTTACGCAAGAACCCGACGCATCTTTTTTCACGCCACGGTTTATTTCATCCGCTCTTGCCGCATCGGCAGCAACGGGTTTTTCGTCGGCATTTTATGCTTTTTGATTTTTTACACCGCAGTCTTTTGTATCCAGATAATTGGGCGCACTTGGACCCTCAACAAAAAGCCGGTTATACAAAAAAGGCACAGGATTTTTGGTATGAATAGTGATCTAGGACAAAACTGGCTTTTGCTTAGAGGTCTGGCGCGCGAATCAGCGCACTGGGGCGATTTTATTGGGCAATTGCAAGCGACATTTCCTGATGTCAATGTAACCCTGCTGGATTTGCCCGGCACCGGACGTTTTCACAAGGAAATCAGTCCTTACACTATCAAGGCTATTACCGACTCAGTCCGTCGTCATGCGCTCGATAAGGGCTGCCTACAAAAACCCGTAACGATTTTGGCTATTTCATTGGGAGCCATGGTTGCCTGGGACTGGATGCAAAGCTATCCAGATGATATTTGTGGCGCAAGTCTGATCAATACCAGTTTTGCCGATTTGAGTCCTTTTTATCATCGGCTGCGCTGGCAAAGTTATGGAAAATTTGCCGCGCTGGTGATGAAGCGTAATGTACGCAACCGGGAATTAGCTGTCTTGCAATTGGTAAGCAATCGCCGATATCAGGACGAGCAGATGGGCCACGCATGGGAGAACATACAAAATAAACGCCCGATTAGTCTTAAAAACAGCTTCCGGCAGATTATAGCAGCTGCAAGCTATCGTCCAGGCGACATAAAACCCGGACAGCCTGTTTTATTAATTAACGGCAAAGGCGACAGGCTGGTCGCACCAACTTGTTCAGAAACAATACACAAAAAATGGAATTTAGAACTTCGTAGCCACTCATGGGGAGGCCACGACCTTACGCTGGATGATGGCGCATGGGTGGCATTACAGCTCAAAGATTGGGTCATGGAGAGGCGATAAATCGCGTCTCTACGGTGTAGGAGCGAATTCATTTGCAACCCAAATCGTTTCTACGCGTGCCAATATTACCGCTTGTTTATCAGGTTTTAGCAATATTGGTATTAAAAAAGGAGCGGAAGTCACTTTGGCTTTTTCAGCTTCACATCAACTTGATATAAATTGGCGCTTGCTTGAAGCTTGAAGGCTATAGGTATGATATTATTTGAAAATTATCCAATTTCTAAAAAGAAAATATAAATTGACATTCATAAGATAATATTTATAATGCACTCTAGCTTGAAAATCTGACTTACCCTCTGTTTACCTTTTCGATGTTTCTCCTAGTAGTAGCTCGTCCTTGTTTCATTAAGTAATTTCTAAATTTCCCAGCTTTACCCGCCTTAAAGGCTTTATACTTAATATTTATTAAAGGACTCATCATGTCTACAATCACTACTGGCACCGTCAAATGGTTTAAT